>JAPKDO010000131.1 GCA_028822535.1 Acidimicrobiales bacterium | reverse complement strand
GGCGGCTGTCCGCCGTCGGCGGGGTCGGGGAAGACATCGTGGATCGCCAACGTGCCGCCCGAGGCGACGTGCGGGACCCAACGATCGAAGTCGGCGTGTGCCGGTTCGCGACCGTGGCCGCCGTCGATGAAGAGGAACGCGAGCGGCGTGGTCCAGTGGGCGCCGACCGTCGGCGAGTCGCCGACGACGGCGACCACGTGGGGCTCGAGTCCCGCGTCGTGGACGGCGCGGCGGAACCTGGGCAGCGTGTCGATCCGGCCGACGGCGGGGTCGACGAGGTCGGGCTCGTGGAACTCCCACCCGGGCTGGTTCTCCTCCGAGCCCCGGTGATGGTCGATGGCGAACAGGACCGTTCCGCCTTGCCGTGCCGCCTCGCCGAGGTAGATGCTCGATTTGCCGCAGTAACTACCGATCTCGAGCAGCGGGCCGGGGACCTCGACCGCCGCTGCTGCAGCGAACAGCGCCAGGCCTTCATCCGGCGGCATGAACCCTCGGGCGGCCTCGGCGGCAGCCAGGGTCTCGGGCGGCATCTCGTGTGGGGAAACGGACTCGGGCTGGGACACGGCGCCGGACCCTACGACGTGGTCGCGCTAGGACGTAGCCGGCGTCAGGTCGTCGCTCGTGGCGGTCACTGCAGCTGCAGCGAACACCACCTCGTCGAGCACGAAGAACTTCGCGACCCACAGCACGCCGAACGCCCCGATGTTCGCCGCGGCGATCAGCGGCGTCGACTCCGTGACCGACGCTGTCGCAGCGACCGCCACCGTCGAGAGGGCCAGACCGGCGAGGGTGAACCCCCAGAACGGGACGACCTCACGTCGGAACGAACTCCGGCCAGAGCGTTGCCAGACCCACGCCCGGTTGAGCAGGAACACCGGAAGCGCCGCCACCGACACGGCGGCGACGTTGGCGACGATCGGGGCCAGTCCGAGCACCCCGTGCGCGCCGACGAGCAGGGTCTGGGTGATGACGATCCCCACGACCGACACCGCCGAGTACCGCAGCGCTCGCCACCATTCGAGATCGTCGAGTCGTCCGCGCACCCATGCCATCGGCACAGCATCGTCCGCCTCGAGCACGAACTGAAGCCACCTGGGCCAGATGACCCACCCGTCGGACGTCATCGGCGGGCGCAGCCGCCGAAGGACCATGCGCCAAGATGGGAGACATGGATCAGCATGCGCTCGACGGCGTCGTCCGCCTCCTCGACCTCGAGCCGATCGAGATGAACATCTTCCGGGGGCAGTCGCCCGACGAGGACCGGCAGCGCACGTTCGGCGGTCAGGTCGCGGGACAGTCGCTCGTCGCCGCCGCCCGGACCGTCGACCCCGAGGTCTCGATCCATTCGCTGCACGCCTACTTCTTGCGTGCGGGCGACCCCGGTACCCCGATCCTCTACGAGGTCGATCGCATCCGCGACGGTCGATCGTTCTCCACCCGGCGAGTCGTCGCGATCCAGCACGGCAAGGCCATCTTCCACATGTCGGCCAGCTTCCAGCGGCCAGAGGAAGGCTTCACCCACCAGTTCGACTCCCCGGTCGCCGACACGCCCGCTCCCGACTCGTTGCCGGACTTCGCGACGCGGTACGCCCACATGAAGGAAGCGCTCGGAGACTGGTACGACCGTCCCCGGGCGATCGACATGCGCTACGTCGACTGGGAACCCGAAGACCGACGGTCACGATTGCCGCCGCGCCAACGGGTCTGGATGCGTGCGGCCGGCACGCTCGACGACGACCCGGTCCTCCACGCCTGTCTGGTGACCTACGCATCGGACATGTCACTGCTCGACACCGCGCTGCTCCCCCACAGCACCTGGCACGACCCCGACGTGTTCATGGCCAGCCTCGACCACGCCATGTGGTTCCATCGCCCGTTCCGTGCCGACGAGTGGATCCTCTACGACCAGGACACCCCGTCGGCGTCGGCCGGCCGTGGCATCGCACGCGGGCTGATGTGGGACGCCGACGGGAACCTCGTGATCTCGGTCGTCCAGGAGGGCCTGATCCGGAGGATGCGTCGATGACGGGCTCCCGCACCCCCACGATCCGCAATGCACTCGTCGCGCTGGCTGTCACCGCAGTCCTCCTGGCCGCGTGTTCGAGCGAGGACGACGCCTCGGTCGGACGCGACGAGCCGACGACCACATCCGCCTCGTCCGACAGCGACCCGACCGACGGGGCGAAGCCGCTCGACGAGTTCGACCTGGCGGTCCGCGAGGTCGGCACCTTCGACGTGCCCACGGCGTATCGCGTGCACCCCGACGGCACGGCGTACGTCTCGGAGAAGTCCGGGCGGATCCTGGCCTTCGACGCCGGTGACGTGGCGCTCGACATCCGCTCCTCGGTCACCGACGACGGCGAGCAGGGCTTTCTCGGGTTCGCCTTCGACCGGACGGGCGAGCGGCTCTATGTCTCGTACTCGGACACGACCGGCGACACCCAGATCTCGGAGTATGCATTCGCCGAGGGGCGGGCCGACCCCAGCTCAGCCCGGTCGCTCCTGCAGGTCGGCCAACCCTTCCGCAATCACAACGGCGGCGACGTACACCTCGGACCCGACGGCTTCCTCTACATCGCACTCGGCGACGGAGGGAGCAGCGGCGACCCCGAGGAGAACGGTCAGGACACCTCGACGCTGCTCGGCTCGGTCCTGCGTATCGATCCGACCGCACCGGCTGACGGGAAGGCCTACGGCATTCCGGCCGACAACCCGTTCGCCGATGGTGGTGGCGCTCCGGAGATCTACCTGTACGGCGTGCGCAACCCGTGGCGCATGGCGTTCGACTCGGTCACCGACGATCTGTGGATCGCCGACGTGGGCCAGAACACCTGGGAAGAGGTGACGGTCCTGCCCGCCGCGAGCGGTGCGGGTCTCGGCGCCAACCTGGGGTGGGACGAGGTCGAGGGCACCCACCGTTTCGAGGGGCCTGCGCCACAGGGCGCGACGCCCCCGGTCTTCGAGTACGACCACGACGAAGGCTGCTCGATCACCGGCGGCTTCGTGTATCGCGGATCGGCGATCCCGGCGCTCGACGGCGCCTACCTGTTCGCAGATCTCTGCCGCTCGACCATCCGAGCGCTGCGGGCCGACGGTGATCGCCTGGTCGAGGAGCGAACGTTCGATGTCGATGCCGGCACGCCGATCTCGTTCGGCGTCGACCCCTCTGGCGAGATCGTCGTGCTCTCGCAGTCGGGTGCGGTCTACCGGATCGACGCCGGCTGACGCCTTCTCAACCGGCGAGCGAACCGCCGAAGATCTGCCACGCGAGCGCTGACTTCGCGACGAGGCTCAGGGCGAGATAGCCGTTCTCACCGAACGAATAGCGACTCCACGGACCGACCTGGCGGTACTGGAGCCACTGGTTGCCGGCGAAACTCATGAACAGCACGAACAACGACACGAAGATTCCGACGACGAACCCCGGGACCGTCTCGGCCGCGACGAGGTTGTAGCCGATCGCCACCCACGGCGTCGCTCCGGCGACGCAACCGAACCAGAACGGCGTCATGGTCGTCGTCGACCGTCCGGGCGGGTTGGCTCGCTCCTGGAGCCAACCGAACAGGATCATGGAGACGTTCGCACCGGCGATCGCCAGGAGTGCCGACAGCCCCACGATGCCCGTGTAGAGAGCGATCAGCAGGACCATGAGCGTGGCGCTGACCGAGTACTCGATCCAACGGAAGCGGTTGATCCCCGACCGCAGGTCCGCCTCGTATCGGGGCCGCAGCACCGTGGCCGTGAGGAAGTGGTCGAGCGCGGCCAGTCCGAGGAAGAGCGCGATCGCCGGCGCGATCCGGATGTCCACCAGGGCCTCGGGCGCGCCGGGGGCGGTGCCCGGTGGACCCGTCGGAAGCGATCGCGTCACGCCGATCGCGAAGTCGGTCGCGAGCGCCAGGACGGCGATTCCCTGCAGGAGGTGGAGCAGCGAGAGCGCGAGGTTCCGCCGTCGCAACGACCGCAGGGTCGAATCGTCGATGTCTGCCGCGGTGTCGCCCGTGTCGTCCACGGGTACCCATGCCCGATGCAGCGAGTCTTCAGAGGCGCATCAGGCAGGTCGACGCGTCGGGTGGATCAGCCCCGCGAGCCGGCGAGCGCGTCGACATGCCGGAGCACCGCTTCGGCGCCGGCCACCGAGTGCACGACGTCGCCGGTGACATCGACCTCGAGCAGCGTCGGCGCAGTGCGCACCGCGAACGCGTCGGCGAGGCCGCTGTCGTGTTCGACCATGACCTTCTGGACGGTGTCGTCGGGGTGCAGTGCGCGCAGGCGCTCGGTGACCGGACCACACGTGGCGCAGTACTCGGTGGCGAAGACGATCCACGTGCGACCCGGACCGCAGAGTCGATCGGGGACGCTCGGAAGGTCGAGCGACGACCGGTCGGACAGGCTCGTCGACCGGCGGTCGTACCAGACCTTGGCGACAGCGAACGCCGCCAGGAGTACAACGACGACGACGATCCTCATGCCACGACCTCGACGCCGCGACGCCGGGCGATGAACAGCCACATCTCACAGCCGACGCAGATGCCTGTCGACGCGGCGAGACCGGCAAGGGCGGCGACGACGAGCGCCAGACCCCAGGCCAGGCCCGGGAGGCCGGCCAGGAAGGCAAGGGTCGCAGACGAGAGGAACGCGACGCCGATGGTGGCGGCGAATCGTGGCGGGCGGGGATCTTCGAGGAACGCCGGCGCATCCAGATGCGGCTTGATGAACTGTCCGTAGATCCGCAGGAACGGCCCGAACCGGGGGCCGAACGCCGCACCCAGGAACAAGACCAGGGCGAACAGCGGAGCGACAACCGGGAGGTCGAGCAAAAAGCCGACCAGCAGGCCGACCGTGAGGACGGCCTGGTTGAACCGCGGCGCTCGTGGGTCGATCGGTGTGGGCATCACACCATCCTAAACCTGACCCAACCGGTCGACTATTCCCGTCATCCCCCTGTCCCTACGCTGACCCGAGTGCTGTTCCGTCGGATCTCCTCGGTTGCGATCGTCGCCACGTTGCTCGTCGGTGCGTGCGGATCCGATTCGTCGCTCGACACCGAGCGCGCCGAATCGACGACATCGACCGCCGACACGCCGTCCGAGGCGACGACGACCGCTCCTTCGGAGACGACGACGAGCCTTCCGCCATCCGGCCCGGTCGCGGTCGCTGACGCTGCCGATCCGACGAGCCTCGCCGCCCGTATCGTCGCCGCCGAGCGGACGACACGATCGCCCGACACCTCCGACGCCGAGGTGCGCGCCGCTGCATTCACGCTTCAGCAGTCCTACCGCCAGCTCGGTCGGCTTCCGGAATGGGACGAGGCGGTCTTGGCCGAGACACCCGACGACCTCCGTTCAGCGGTGACGGCCAACGCCGAGGCACGGCGACAGTTCCGAGGCATGCACTCGAAACTGTCCGACACGCTGCCCGCGTGGCGCATCGTGGAGCCGCCCCCAGCCGACGAACTCCTCTCGTACTACCGGGAGGCAGAGGCGACCTTCGGCGTGCCGTGGGAGGTCCTCGCCGCCGTCAACCTCGTCGAGACCGGCATGGGACGGATCAGAGGCACGTCGGTCGCCGGGGCCCAGGGGCCGATGCAGTTCATCCCCGCGACGTGGGACGCGTTCGGTGACGGTGGCGACATCAACGACTTCCACGACGCGATCATGGGCGCCGCCCGCTATCTCGCGCACAACGGAGGCGGGAGCGGCGACCTCGACACCGCGCTGTGGAACTACAACCACAGCGACCGCTATGTCGCCGGCGTCAAGCACTACGCCTCGGTGATGACCGAGGACCCGGCGGCCTTCAACGGCTTCTACCACTGGCAGATCGTGTACCTGTCGACGTCGGGGGACGTGTGGTTGCCCGTCGGTTTCGAACAACTCGAACGCATCGCAGTCACCGACTACATCGCCGCCAACCCGGGCCACCACCTGGGCACCTCCACCGCCTGACCGCAGCGCTCAGCGGGTTCGGCAGCACGTTGGATGACCGGGTGACCAGCATCCGTCCGTGAGCAACAGGTCGTGGCCGGGGCTGTGGTCTCCCGGCGACACGAGGATGCGGACCAGTTCGGGCGGCCGGGTTACCTTTTCAACCAAATGGCGGATATGGGCGCGGACACCGAGTCGAACAGACGCACGGGACCACACGAAGACGTACATCGGTCACTCCCGTATCTCCCCGCGCTCGACGGGCTCCGTGGATTGGCACTCTTCGCCGTGCTCCTGTTCCACGGTGGGTTCTCCTGGATCAGCGGGGGGTACCTCCCGCTGACGGCGTTCTTCGTGTTGTCCGGATTCCTCATCACGAGCCTGCTGCTGGTCGAGTGGCACCGACACGAGCGAATCGACCTCGGCGGCTTCTGGTCACGGCGCTTCCGCAGACTCGTGCCGGCATCCCTGCTCGCCGTTCTCCTCGTGGGGGTCATCGTCGCCATCGACGGCGGCGTCGCCCCACCGGGACTCCGCGGCGACCTCGTCGCAGCGGTCACGTGGACCGCGAACTGGCGCTTCATCTTCAGCGGTCAGGAGTACGCCGATCTGTTCGGTGACCCTTCGCCCTTCCAACACTTCTGGTCGCTGGCGGTCGAGGAGCAGTTCTACCTGTTCATGCCGATCGCCGTCATCGTCGGGCTGTCCGCCCGCCGGGGCCGACGGTGGCCGTTGATCGCCGGGACGGCCTCACTCGTCGTCGCGTCCACCATGATCATGCGCTTCGTGCACTCCCCAGGCGACGCGCCGATGCGCGCGTACTTCGGAACCGATACTCGTGCCGCCGAGATCCTGGTCGGCGTCTTGTTGGCCACCTGGATGATCGAGAACGGCCGGCTCCGCACATTCGGTCGATCCCTCGGACGGGTGATCGATGTCGTCGCGATGGTCGCCCTCGTGCTCCTGGTCTCGACGTGGTTCCTCGTCGACGAGTTCGATGACCGGTTGTACGAGGGCGGCATCCTCGTCATCGCAGTGCTCTCTGCAGCGGTGGTGGTGTCGGCGACCCGCCACGGTTCGCCGGTCGGGACCGTCCTCCAGTGGCGACCGCTCGTGGCGCTGGGCACGATCTCCTACGGCGTGTATCTCTTCCACTGGCCGATCTTCCTGGTCGTCGACGAGCAGACCGGCCTCGACGGTGCCCCCCTCTTCCTTCTCCGCATGGGGATCACCGTTCCGCTCGCCGTGCTGTCGTATCGCATCGTCGAGCGACCGATCCGAGCACACGAACTCCCCCGACGAATCGGCGTCCTCAGCTGGATGAACGCCACCGTGGCAGCGACCGCCTGCGTGGTGCTCCTGTCATCCACATTGTTGGTGGCACCCGAGGTGACGCTCCGCCAGTCACTCACGCCGGTCGCCTTGCCGACCACCACGACGTCCACGACCACCGTCGACCTGCCGTCGACCACACCGGCACCGACGACGACGTCGGCTCCCACCACGACCGTCGGCACCGCCGAGCCGGCGCCCGAGCCGACGCCGACATCGGCTCCCTCCGCGTCGACGACGACCACGCCGCGTCCCGTTCGTGTCCTCGTCGTCGGGGACTCGATCGCCCAGAACCTGGCGACCGGACTCCGGTCGGTCGAACTCGACGGCTCGATCGAGGTGCACGATGCGGCGGTCCCGGGATGTCCCATCGTCCTCACCGAGCGCATCCGGCTCGGTCAGGGCACCGTGATCGACTTCCCGCCGCCGTGCATCGAGGTGCTGGACGGGTGGATCGACCACGTCGATGCGTTCGGGCCGGACATCGTCGTGGTGCAGGCCGGAGTTGGCGAGGTGCCGGACTCGACCATCCCGGGAGAGGCGACGTTCCGAGCGGTCGGCGATCCGTCGTATGACCTGTTCGTCCTGGGTGAACTCCAGCGACGCTTCGATGTGCTCGCCTCGTCGGGTGCAACGGTCGTGTGGACCACCGCGCCGTGTGTCGATGGCACCCGCCATTACGCAGGTATGGAGCCGGCGACCCTGTATCAGCGTCTGGATCGCTTCAACGAGATCGTGCGCGGCGACTTGGCGACCACGCGGCCGATCGTCATCGCCGACCTCCACCGACGACTGTGCCCAGACGGGACGTTCCTCGCCGATGTCGAAGGGGTCACCGCGGCGCGTCCGGACGGCGTCCATCTCTCCGACGTGGGTGCAGCAAACCTGGCACGTCGCTGGCTCGCACCGATCGTGATGAAGGCCGCCGGCCGCTGATCCTCGCGACCGCGATCACCACGTGTCGACGTGGGGGCGCTTCTTGCCCGTGCGGCGCACCGGGTCCGGCGACGCGGCGAGGCCGACGGTGATCCAGCGACGGGTGTCGGCGGGGTCGATCACGTCGTCGATCTCGAACGCTTCGGCCATTCGCACCCCTTTGCCGACCTCGTACATGCGGGCGACCATTTCTTGGAATGTGCGCTCGCGTTCGTCGGGATCCTCGATCGCCGCCAGTTCGTTGCGATAGCCGAGGCGGACGGCCCCTTCGAGTCCCATGCCACCGAACTCGCTGGTGGGCCAGCCGACGATGAAGGTCGGGGCGTGGAACGATCCGCCGGCCATCGCCTGCGCGCCGAGGCCGTATCCCTTCCGGAGCACGATGGTCATGTACGGGACGGTGAGTCCGCCGGCCGTCACGAAGAGCCGACTGGCATGCCGAACGAGACCGGTTCGCTCGGCATCGGGGCCGACCATGATCCCGGGCGTGTCGCAGAGGAAGACGATCGGCAGATCGTGGGCATCGCAGAGCTGCATGAACCGCGCGGCTTTGTCGGCGCCGTCGGAGTCGATGGCCCCGGCGAGGTGCCCCGGGTCATTGGCGATCACGCCGACCGCCCGCCCGTCGATTCGGGCGAGCGCGGTGACCATGCCCGCACCGAACCCGTTGCGGAGCTCGAGCACCGAGTCGGTGTCGAACAGCGTCTCGATGACCGCGCGGACCTCGTAGACGCGCAGACGGTTCTCCGGTATCGCTCGTCGGAGGAGCCGTTGGTCGGCGTGCTCGACGTCATCCGTGTCGATCGATGGTTCGAGGAAGTAGGACAGGTACTGCTTGGCGGCGGCGACCGCGTCGGCTTCGTCGTCGACGGCGATGTCGACCACGCCGCTCGCAACCTGATCCTCGATCGGGCCGATCTCCTCGGGCCGGTACACGCCGAGGCCACCGCCTTCGATCATCGCCGGGCCGCCCATGCCGATGTTGGCGTCGGCGGTCGCGATGACGACATCGCAGCACCCGAGGATCGCGGCGTTCCCCGCGAAGCACCGACCACTGGCGATGCCGACGGTCGGCACCAGTCCGGACAGCCGGCCGAAGTAGGCGAACGCCAAGCAGTCGAGGCCGGCGACGCCTGTGCCGTCGGTGTCGCCCGGTCGACCGCCCCCACCCTCGGTGAAGAACACGAACGGCAGGCGCTGCTGCTCGGCGATCTCGAACAGCCGATCCTTCTTGCGATGATTCTGGAGGCCCTGCGTCCCGGCGAGCACGGTGTAGTCGTAGGACGCGACGGCGATGGAGTGACCAGCGAGGGTGCCGACCCCGCCGATCATTCCGTCGGCGGGGGTCTTGACGCGCAGCTCCTCGTCCGACCGCCGCTTGCGCTGCGCCGCCACGACCAGCGCGCCGTATTCGATGAGCGAGCCCTCGTCGAGCAGGTCGCCGACGTTTTCGCGAGCGGTTCGCTTCCCGAGCTTGCGTCGTTTGGCCACCGCCTCGGGCCGGTTCTCGTCGAGTCCGTGGCTGTGGCGCTCGATCACCTCGGCCAGGTCGGGTCGG
Source organism: Acidimicrobiales bacterium (assembly GCA_028822535.1). GTDB lineage: Bacteria > Actinomycetota > Acidimicrobiia > Acidimicrobiales > Salinilacustritrichaceae > Salinilacustrithrix. The sequence continues at coordinate 969 of JAPKDO010000131.1, read as the reverse complement.
ATGTGGTCGAGGTCGACGTCGTCATCTGCCACGGTCTCTCGAGCGGCGACGTCCGCCGGGTCGAGTTCGGCGAGGACTTGCCCCTCCGACACGGTCGCACCCGCGGATGCGCCGAGTCCGCGAACGATGCCCGAAGTCCTCGTCGTGACGACATGTTCCATCTTCATGGCTTCGAGGATCGCCACGGGAGCGCCGGCCGGGACCTCGTCCCCGACGGCGACCTCGAAGCGGACGACGGTGCCCTGCATCGGAGCAGCCACGATTCCTTCGGCCGGCCCGCCCGTGTTCGGCTCGACCGCCGTCGGCGACACCGCCGTCGGCGACACCGGCGCACGCTCCTTGAGGGCGTCGTCGAGCCAGACCGTGTCGAATGCCCCGACCTCGACATCGGGATCGCGAAGCAGATCGGCGAGCAGGCCTCGGTTCGTGTCGACCCCGTCGATGACGAGCGAGTCGAGCGCGTCGGCGGCCCTCGCGAGCACGCGAGTGTGGTCGACGTCGTGGACGATCACCTTCGCCAACAACGAGTCGTAGCGGCCGCTGGTCTCGTAGCCCGGAGCGACGAAGGTGTCGACACGCGTGCCCGGAGGTGGCTCGAACGCAACGATCGTGCCGCCGGTGGGCACCATCGTCCCGCCCGCCCCGAGCGTCTCCATCGCCACTCGGGCCTGGACGGCGAACCCGTTCAGCTTCGGCGGCGAGAACAGGTCGAGCGCGCCCAGGGTCTCGCCCCTGGCGAGCTGCAACTGGAACCGCACCAGATCGATGCCACACACCGCCTCGGTGACCGTGTGCTCGACCTGCAGCCGAGCGTTCAACTCGATGAACGCGAACCGATCGCCGGACACGAGGAACTCGACTGTCCCGATCGAGTCGTAGGCGACCGATTCGCCGAGCCGGACTGCCGCGTCGTGGAGCTGCTGGCGGAGGCGGGCGTCGACCCACCATGCGGGCGCGAACTCGATCAGC
>JAPKDO010000130.1 GCA_028822535.1 Acidimicrobiales bacterium | reverse complement strand
GAGACCAGGGATCTCCGACGACCGGATCGTCATCGCGGCGCACATCCCGCTCAGCCAGGACGGCGTGCCGATCGACCAGATCGCGGGCGGGGTCCAGGACGCGGTGGAGATGTTCGAGCGCTACACCAACGAGGTCGGCGGCGGGATCAACGGTCGCGACCTCGACATCGTCATCGCTGACGACGGGTTCGACGCCGGCCAGGCGTCGACGGCCTGTCGAGAGCTCGCCTCGCGAGAGCCGTTCCTCCTGCTCGGCTATGGCGGAACAGACCAGATCCTGACCTGCGCTCGGTACGCGGTGAGCGAGGGCATCACGTACCTCTCTCCGGGGGTCGCCGAGGCGGGTCTCGTCGGTCAGCCCGGCTACTACTCCATGACCGCGACATACGAGCGTCAGGCGCCGATCCTCGCGGACCTGATCGCGGACCGCGTCGAAGGCGTGACGGCGACAGGCATGGTGACGCCCAACAGCCCGAACCAGAACGGGTACGAAAAGGCGTTGAAAGCGGCGCTCTCCTCGCGAGGAATCGCCCCGAAGGTCGTCGACCGCATCGATCCACAGGGCAACGATTCCGAACTGCTCGCCGAGTGCCTCAAGCTCTCGAACGCCGATGTCGACGTGGTCGCGGTGAACATGCACCCGCTCGTGCTGGCTCGATTCGTCCGAACCTGCAAGAACCAGGGATACGAGCCGCAGTGGGTCTCGATGTCCACCGGCGGCGAACTCGACCTGTTCGTCGATCTGGCGGGAGAAGCCGCCGACGGCTTGCTCCATCTCGCCCGCTCACACCACCCACTCGACCTCCCCTCCGGCGGGACCGTCGAGACCGAGGCGAGAGACGCGTGGAGCCGCTACGGAGACGGCGCCTTCGACCCGACCCTCACCTTCTTGTGGGGTTTCCTCGACATGATGCGCCAGCCGCTCATCGCTGCGGGCCCGGACATCAACACCAACAGCTTCCGGACCATGATGAACACCTTCAGCTACGACAACGGTGTCGTCTCCCCGATCCGGTTCTCGGCCGGAGACAACATCGGGGGCCACACCGTGGTCCTGTACGAGGCCGATGTCGGCGCCGGACGATTCGTCGAGATCGACCGCAACTGGACCAACGACTACTGATCGGGAGCCCGTCGACGATCGTCGACGGACGCCACCATCAGGTTGCCTCGACCCGCCGCCCGCGCTCCGCCGCGTCCACCGGATTGGTGAACGTCATGACGCCGTCGTCGACGTCGGCCCGTCGGGTGGAGCGATAGTCCTGGAGGTAACTCTGGTACACCCGCCACGGCGGCTGCGACCCTTGCTGCGGCATCCGACCCTGCGCTCGCTGGACGTAGCCGGACCGGAGGTTGAGCAACGGCTCCGGCTGCACGCTCGGATCGTCGTTCACCGGCGTGCACTGACGCAGCCCCGAGTCTCGGAGACGGTTGAGCAGCCGCATCACGTACTGGCAGGTGAGATCACATCGCAGGGTCCACGAGGCATTCGTGTAGCCGATGGCCAGGGCGAGGTTCGGCACGCCCTCGAGCATCATGCCCTTGTACGTGAGCTGGTCTTTCAGCTCGACCGGCTCGCCGTCGACGGACAGTTCGATGCCGCCGAGGAACAACAGCTCCAGGCCCGTGGCCGAGACGACGATGTCCGCTTCCAACTCCTCGCCCGACCGCAGCCGGATCCCCGTCTCGGTGAACGTGTCGATGTGGTCCGTCACCACCGTCGCCTTGCCGGACTTGATCGCCTTGAAGAGGTCGCCGCCGGGGACGGCACACATGCGCTCGTCCCACGGGTCGTAGTCGGGATTGAAGTGGGTGTCGATGTCGTAGCCGCGAGGCAGCTGCATCCGGACACCGAAGCGGAGCAGGCGCCGTACCGGACCGGGGTAGCGCTGGCTCAGCTCGTACATGCCCTGGGCGCCGAGGGCGTGCGCCCAGCGCACGATCGACCCCGCGATCTTCTCCGGCAGCACCCGTTGGACCGCTCCTACGACCGGATTCTCGCCAGGAACGGATGCGATGTAGGTGGGTGATCGCTGGAGCATCGTGACGTCGGCGCCTCGCTCGGCCAGGCTCGGCACCAGGGTGACGGCGGTGGCCCCGCTGCCGATGACCACCGCTTTCTTGCCGGCGATCTCGAGATCCTCGGGCCAGTGCTGGGGGTGGACGAGGTCGCCCTGGAACCGGTCGGCCCCCGGGAAGTCGGGCTGGTAGCCGTGGTCGTAGCGGTAGTAGCCGCTGCAGGAGAACAGGAATCCGCAGGTGAGCTCCACCGTCTCGTCGGTGTCGGTCCGCTCGGCCACCACGTGCCAACGTGCGTCGTCGCTGGACCAGTCGGCCCGGACGATGCGGTGCTGGAAGCGGATGTGTTCGTCGATGCCTTCCTCCGCCGCGGTGTCTTCGATGTAGCCCCGGATGGCGTCGCCGTCGACGATCATCTGGCTGCTCTTCCAGGGCCGGAACGGGTAGCCGAGCGTGAACATGTCCGAATCGGAACGCACGCCGGGGTACCGGAACAGGTCCCAGGTACCACCGATCGCGGACCGCGCTTCGAAGATCGCGTAGCTGGCCCAGGGCGTCTCGGTCTGCAGGTAATGGCCGGCGCACACGCCGGAGAGTCCGGCGCCGACGACGAGGACGTCGAGGTGTTCGGTGGCGGCCATCACGCAACCCCCGCCATCCGGTCGTTGAGCGCACCGTCAGCACCGAAGAGCTCTTCGCGCCACGTCTCCAACAACTCGGTGGCGTCCCGATCGGAGGGGTGGAATTCCAGCTCGTTGTAGCTTCGCAGCTCTCGCCACAGCTCCCGGCTGACGATCGGCGAACGCCAGAGCCGCCGCAGACTGACGGCCAGGCGCCGGGGGTTGTACGTCGCCCGGTCGCCCAGCAGCGAGAGGGCCACAGCGAGGCCGACGCCACCGATGAACCCGACCGTGATGGCGTTCATGACGACTCGCCGCATGCGCTCGGTGCCTCCCACGGTGCGGTAGACGTCGAACGCCACCGTCTTGTGCTCGGACTCCTCGAGCGCGTGCCACAGGAACAGCTCGCGCACCTTCTGGTGGCCCATGAGCGCCCGGGTCTCCTCGTCGCGCAGGAGTTGTTCGGCCAGGGTTGCCGTGTAGTGCTCGAGTGCAGCGGTGACGGCAAGGCACGCCTTGGCGGGCAGCACACGGTCTGCGATCGCGAGCAGCCGCTCGGTGAACCGCTCGAGGAAGCGCGTCGGGTAGCCGACGTCGCTGAGCCGACGGTTGAACGCACGGTGTTCTCGACCGTGGACAGCTTCCTGACCGATGAAGCCACCGACCTGTCGCTTCAGCACCGGTTCGGTGACGTCACCGCGGAAGCGACGGACCGAGCGGACGAAGAAGTCCTCGCCATCGGGGAACACCGCCGACAGACAGGCGACGATGTGACTCGAGATCAGGTCGCCGTCGGGTCCGAAGTGGCGCGGCACGTCCTGCAGCGACTGCTCGAAGGACATCCGGCGGGTCTGGATCATCGATGCGGTGTCAGTGGGCATGCGGCCTCCATGGTCGGTGCACGACAACGATGAAACGATACAACGCGAATGTTGCACTGATGCAAAACGGCACCGTCCGAACGGGTGGGCGACTCGTCAGCACGAGCCGTCGACCCACAGGTGCAAGAGTGGCAGCGATGACCACCGGGCCCGTCGACGTCGAGTTGAGCGACGATCCACGCGCCGCGGTTCGTGAACGCATCGTCCGCGGTGCCCGTGTCGAACTGACCCGACGCGGCCTCGCCGTTCGGGTCGAAGACGTGGCCGCCGCCGCGGGGGTCAGCCGACGCACCGTGTTCCGCTACTTCGAGACTCGCGACTCCCTCGTGGCCGCTGCCCTCGAAGACTCGATGCGCAGCTACGGCGACCGGGTACCCCGCCCCGAGCCCGACGTCGAACTCGACGAGTGGCTTCGCACCGCGCTCGTCGCGATCCATCACATGAACGCCCAGCACGGTCGGGTGTACTTCGAACTCGCGTCCGGCGCCGACCTCGACGGTCCGCTCGGCGACATCGCCCGGCGCCGGCGCGCGGCGCGTGCCGAGCTCGTGCACCGGTTCACCGCCACGGCCTGGAGGCTGACCGGAGCCGACGACGACCCTCCCCGGTGGCTGGTCGACACCGTTGCGGTGCTGCTGTCAGCGTTCGCCACCGAAGCGTTGGTGCCCGACTTCGGTCGGACCCCCGACGAAGTGGGTACGTCCATGGCCATCGCCTTGGCGCATGCCGTCCGCGGAGCGGCCGACGAACAGCGAGCCGCTGACGCTACGGCCGGCTCGTGAGTCGGTCGCGAAGGAGGTCCCGCCGCCGGCACAGTTCTTCGTAGGGCAACTGCTCCATGTCCGACAGGCCGAACATGTGGCGCAGTCCTGCGAGGTCGACCTGGAGCGCGTCCGGAGCGACACCGAGCTCGACCGCCAGCTCGTCGCCGCGGCTCGCGATGAGATCCTCGAGCACGGCAACCGCCTCGGCGAAGAGGTCGATCTCGGGTGCGTGGAGGGCGATCGCACTGTCGAGGAACAGCACGTCCTTGACGAGCAGGACAACGGCCTTGGGGAGGCGTGCGCCATGGTCGAGCAGGCTCGCTGCCAGCGCCTGGAGATGATCGGCCAGCTCGCGCTGGTCCAGGTCGGCGACGTCGGGCAAGCCGACATCGAGTCCGAGGTCGACCGCCAGAGCGTCGAGGTCGGTGTCGGGCGGGAGCGCCCCCAGGTCGCGCACCGCTTCGAGCTGGCCGGAGAGATCGCCCATGGCGGCGGTCAGCAGCAGTCGGGTGAACGCTCGTCGACCGGTGTCGTCGAAGCGTCCCGTGATGCCGTGGTCCAGCAAGGCGATACGACCGTCGGGCCGGATGCGGAGGTTCCCGCCGTGCAGGTCGCCGTGGAACACGCCATGAGCAAAGACCGCCTCCACGAAGCTGACGACCGCTCCCCGGAGGAGTTCGGGAGTGATGGCAGCCGCGCGGACCGAGCTCGCGTCGTCGAAGGCGAAGCCCTCCATGCGCTCCATCACCAGCACCCGTCGGGTGACCAGCTCGGGATGCGGTCGCGGTACGAGCACCCGCCGATCGACGGACTCGCCGAGCGCCCGGGCGACATCGAGCATGTTGTCGGCCTCCAGGCGCAGGTCGAGCTCCTCGAGGATGGTCTCGGCGAACACCTCGAGCACCGCCTTCGGGTTGGCGAGGCGGGCGACGCGTAGGCGACCGACGACGTGACGGACCATCCACGCCATCGTGGCCAGGTCATCGCGGACGAGCGCCCCGATCCCCCGCCGCAGGACCTTGACCACCACGTCCTGCCCGGAGTGGAGTCGGGCGGCGTAGACCTGCGCGACGGAGCCGGCGGCCAGCGGACGCTCGTCGATGGACTCGAAGGTCTCGTCCACCGGTCCCCCGAGCTCGCGCTCGATGGTGCGACGCACGCTGCGAAACGACTCGGGCGGGACGTCGTCGCGGCAGTGGGCGAACTCCGCGACCATGTCGGGCGGGAACACGCCGGAACCGGTCGAGACGATCTGCCCGAGTTTGACGTACGTCGGTCCCAGCGACTCGAACGCGGAGCGCAGCCGAGCAGACAGCGCTGCGGTCGCACCCTCGGCGCCGCCCAGCCGGTCGAGGACCGTCCACTGACCCAGCGCCGCGCCGAAGCGGACGCCGGTGCGAGCGACGCGGCCCAGCGGCGGGAGGACGCCGGCTCGGGTCAGCGCCGGAGCCTCGAGCCGTGTCCGAGCTCGCAGTTCATCGATGCCGTCCCGCCACGACAGGTCCGACGGCACGACCGTCCACGGACCGACGTCGGTGAACGCGCCCCACGCCACGTCGGGCGACGTCATCGTGGCCTCGACGAAACGGGGACCGACGGCAGGTTCAGGTGTCCAGTTCGCTCTGCACCGGGGTGCGCGCCCGTTCCGGCACCGCACCGTCCGGCGGCCACGGGTCGACGCCCTCCTCGAGCGGGACCTCGAGCGAGCGCAGCAGCTGGGCGAACATCGACCAGTTGGCGATCGCGATGACGACCTCGAGGCGTGCTCGCTCATCGGGGACCGTCGTCTCCAGCGCACCCCACGTCCGGGCGCTGATGGCGCCGGCGGTCAAGGTCTCGTCGGTGGCGGCCAAGACGGCGCGGTCGGCGGGATCGAAGCGGTCACTCGCCTTCCAGTCGCGTACCGCGACCAGGTCGTCCTCGGGGATCTCGAGCATGCAGGCGACTCGCCAGTGCTGCGTCCATTCGTACTCCGACCCCTGCCGCCAACCGATCCGCATGATGATCAGCTCGCGCAGTCGGGCATCGAGGGCGCCGTTCCACAGCAACTGATGCAGCATGCCGTTCACTCGTGCGGCGAGGTCCTCGTGGCGCAACAGCACCTTGAACACCGACAGATCGGCCATTCCTTCGGGCACGCCGACACGAGCGGCGGCGGCGCGGGCGTCGTCGATGTCGAGCATCGGGATCCGCGCATCGGGTGGGAGCATCATCGTCGTCGTTCCTCTGTTCGTCGCGTCACGGCTGGGGCTGGTCTACCAGCGCACCGGCACCGACCGAGGGCCGCGCACCTGGCCGCCGCTCCAGGTGACGGCACCGGCGTCGTCGAGCTCGAACGGCGGGATGCGGTCGAGGAACCGCTCGATGGAGACGCGCAGTTCCATCCGGGCCAGGTTCGAGCCGAGGCAGCGGTGGATGCCGGAGCCGAAGGCGAAGTGCCGGTTGCGCTGCCGATCGATGATGAACTCATCGGGTCGCTCGAAATGCTCCGGGTCGCGGTTACCGGCGGGGAACGCCATCAGGATCTTGTCGCCCTTCTTCATCGGGCATCCGTCGAAGTCGGTGTCCTCGGCGACGTAGCGGGCCATGGTGACCGGGCTGTAGAACCGCAGCATCTCCTCGACGGCGGTGTCCATCAGGTCGGGCTCGGCGCGCAGACGCGCCTGGTCCTCGGGGTTCGCCGCCAGGTGATACATGCTGGAGCCGATCGAGCTCCACGTCGTGTCGATCCCTGCGAGCAGCAGGAGGAAACAGCTGCCGATCCGGTGCGAATCGTCGAGCGGGTCGCCCTCGTGGCGAGCCTCGACGAGCATGGTGATGAGGTCGTCGGGCCGCTCGCCCTGCGGCACCTGCTCGCGCTCGTCGAGCTTGTCCTTGAAGTAGTTGATCACCTGCATCACCGCATCGGTGGCGCCCTGGATGTTCTGGAAGCCCTGCTGGAGGATGGTGACCGCCCAGCCCGTGAAGATGCCCTCGTCCTCGAGCGGCACGCCGAGCATGCGGGCGATGACCCGCACCGGGATGTGTTGGGCGTAGTCCTGGGCGGCGTCGGCACGGCCGTCGTCGATGAACGCGTCGATCAAGTCGTCGGCGAGGCCGTGGGTGATCGGCGTCAGCTCCTCGATCCGGCTCGGACCGAACCGGGGCAGCAACATGCGCCGGGCCCAGGTGTGCACCGGCGGGTCCGAGGTGATCGGCGGAGCGATGAGCATGATCGCCGCCTCGGGGTTCAACTCGCGGCCGGGGGTGATCACCGCGATGTCGCGGGACGAGAACCGATCCACGTCGTGCGCGATCGCCGCGACGTCGTCGTAGCGCGTCGGCAACCACGTGGACCCGTACCGTTCGGTGTGGGCCATCGGGCACTGCTCTCGCAGGTCGGCCCACACGGGTGCTGGGTCCGCGACGTAGTCAGGGTCGAGGATGTCGAAGTCGGTGGCCCACTGCTGGACCGGAGCTTGGGGGTCGGTGGCGGTCATCGAAGTTCCTGGAGGAGTCGGAGAATGGGGCTCGGCGAGCGGCAACCCGTCGCCAGTGCAACACTATCGTCTCGTTGTATCAACATGCGACACGTGGCAAGCTCCGTCTCGCACGAACGATCCCCCGGAGGAACCACCATGTCCGCCTCGACGTCACGACCGCCATGTTGAGCACACGCCTGACCGAGTTGCTCGACTGCGACCACCCGGTGATGCTCGCCGGGATGGGCGGCGTGTCCTACGCCACCCTCGTCGCCGCGGTGAGCGAGGCCGGCGGGTTCGGAACGCTGGGCGCCGCCCCCATGGGACTCGACCGATTGAAACGGGAGATGTCCGAGGTCCGCGATCAGACCAGCGCGCCCTTCGGTGTCGACCTGCTCACCGCCCTCCCCGGCGGCATGGAGGAACAGGTCGACGCCGTCATCGCCGGTGGCGCATCGGTCTTCGTGGCGGGCCTCGGCGTTCCTCGCGAGGTCGTGGACCAATGCCACCGCGCCGGGGTCATGGTCATGAACATGTGCGGCAAGGTCCGCCACGCGATCGCCGCGGTCGAAGCGGGATGCGACGTCGTCATCGCCCAGGGCACCGAGGCGGGTGGACACACCGGCACAGTGGCCACCATGCCGCTCGTCCCCCAGGTCGTCGATGCCGTGGGCGATCGCGTGCCCGTCGTGGCGGCGGGCGGCATCTTCGACGGTCGGGGCCTGGCCGCCGCACTGGCGCTCGGCGCCGACGGGGTCTGGGTCGGGACGCGCTTCATCGCCACGCCGGAGGCGCACGTGGTCTCGGGCTACCGGGAAGCGCTGGTCGACGGCCACGACGACGACACCGTCATCACCCGGGCCTACACCGGCAAGACGCTCCGCGCCGTCCGCAACGACTACACGCAGTTCTTCCAGGAGAACCCCGACGAACTGGCACGGTTCCCCGACCAGATCGGCCGCTCGATGTCCGACGGCGCCATGCACCTGGGCGCGCCGCCCGACACCGACGACATCGATCCGGCCAAGGAGTGCTACGCCGCAGGCCAAGGTCTCGGGGGCATCCGCGAGGTCGTGCCCGCCGGCGATCTCGTGCACCGCTTCGTCGCAGAGGCAGAAGCCGAACTCGACCGACTGGCGTCCCTACGGATCGGCGCCGATCGCTGACAACCTGGCGAACCCACGGCGCCCTCCTCAGCGGCGCCGTGTGACCCGGCCGTTGCGATACCCGATCGGGAGCGGACTCCGCTCGCCGTACGGGTGCCCGCAGCACGCCCCCACTCACGGCGGGACACACGGGACGCTCGGCGTGCTACGTTCAGCCGATCACCAGACTCCGGGGGGGGGTTGAGGATGCTCAATCTCGAGGCCGCGGTCAGCGGCATCTTCACCGGGGGGAGCTACGCACTCGTCGGCGTGACCATCACCGTGATGTTCCGCTCGACCGGGGTGCTCTCGTTTGCGCACGCCGCATTCGCAGCCGTGGCTGCGTTCGTCTACGTCGACCTCGGCGACCGGGGCTGGGCGCTACCGCTCGCCGCATTGGTGGCCGTCGCCACCGCCACCGTCTACGGGCTCATCGTGGAACGGGTGGCCGTGCGCCCGCTGGTCGGCGCCAACCCAGCCACGCGCCTGATCGCCACCCTCGGGATCCTCACCTTCACGTCGGGCCTCTTGCTGTGGCACTACGGCTTCGCGCCGGTGATCGCCGAGCCCCTGCTTCCGGCCCGATCCGTCTCCGTGCTCGGTGTTGCGGTGTCCTACCAGAAGCTCGCCGTGCTCGTCACCGCCGCAGCAGCAGCCGCCGCGCTGGCGGGGTTCCTCGACCGCACCCGGTTCGGCACCGCCGTGCGCGCTGTCGCACAGGACCCCGACGCCGCAAGAATGCACGGCATCTCATTGGGGATGGTCGCCCGGTTCAACTGGGGCCTTGGCGCATGCCTCTCCGCCGTGGTCGGCGTGCTCGTCGCCCCCCTGCAGATCGTGAACGTCGGCACCTTCACACTTCTGCTCACCAAGTCGCTGGCCGGGACGCTCATCGGCGGCATGGCGTCGCTGCCCCTGACCTTCCTCGGTGGGCTCACCGTCGGCATCGTCGAGGCCATCGCCGCCGTGCGGTCAGACCAACCGGGCGCAGTCGCGCTCGCAGTGCTCGTCCTCGTGGTGATCGTCCTCCTCCTCCGGCGCAGTTGGCCGACGGCACCCACCGCGCACACCGACCAGCGGCCACGACGCCGGCCCCGCATCCGCATCCGCACCATCCCTGGCGGCCGAGTCCTGTGGGTCGCGCTCCTGGTTGCCGGGGCGGGCGTTGCCGTCATCGTGCCTGCCGGCTCCACCTACTGGTCCTTCGTGGGGGGACGCACGCTCTTCTTCGTGATCCAGGCACTCAGCCTGGTCATGCTCGTCGGGTGGGGCGGCCAGGTCAGCCTCATGCAGGGCGCCTACGTCGGCGTGGGCGCGTTGGGCACCGGCTACCTGGTGGTCGACCACAACATGGATCTCGGACTCGCGCTCGTCCTCAGCGCGACGGCAGGTACGGCGATGGGCGCCGTGGCCGGGATCCCCGCCCTGCGCCTGTCCGGACTGCAGTTCGCCGTGGCGTCGCTTGCCTTCTCCGCCGCCGCCGCCGCGTGGCTCTTCGAGCGGCCCGAGATCCCCTCGTCGCTCGCTCGCGGCGACCTGCTGGGCATCGACCTGGGCAGCGACACCGCCGTCTACTACCTGATGCTCGGGCTGACCGCGGTGCTCTTGGCCGTGGCCTCGAATCTGCGGCGGTCCGTGCAGGGCCGTTTCCTCATCGCGTCGCGTGACGCGCCACATGCGGTCGAACACTTCGGCGCCTCAGCGACCCGCGCTCGTATGGGAGTGTTCCTGGTGGCGGCCTTCACGGCAACGCTCGGCGGGGGGCTCTACGCCATCCTCATCAGCGGCCTGTCCCCCACCGACTTCGCGCCCATGCTGTCGCTGTCGTTGTTGGTCTACACCGTGG
>JAPKDO010000129.1 GCA_028822535.1 Acidimicrobiales bacterium | reverse complement strand
CTCGGCTTCGGCGTCGTCCCCCTGTGGGGGTGGACGGGACTGGCACTGTCGGATCACGCGCTCGGACTCGCCGTCGCCACCGCGTTCGCCCTCCCCGTGGTGATCGCGCTCAGCGTGGTCGGGACGCCACGATCGACCGGCCTGCCAGGGGTTCGCACCGGGTCCACCGGTAGGATCCCGAGCCGCCGCACCGCTGCGGCCGAACCCTCTCATGGCAGCACGATCCTCGACTTCGAAGGCGAAGTCCCGGTCCAAGACGACGTCCCGCAAGCCGGCGCCGAAGAAGAACCAGAAGACATCCGGCACCAAGAAATCCGGCACCAAGAAGCCAGCCAGCAACAAACCGACCACCAAGAAATCGGCCGGCACGAAGAAGGCCAGCACCACCAGGGGCACGTCGAAGACCCGGAACTCGCCGAAGACGGCCGCCCGCCGCAGCCTGCTGTGGCGGTTCCGCCGCAGCCTGTTCCTGTGCGCGCTCGTCGCGATCGCGCTCCTCTCCGGCGCGGGGTTCGTGCTCGGTCAGGTCGAACTCCCTGACGAGGACCCGCTGCTGCAGAGCACGTTCGTCTGCGCCAGCGACGTCACCGAGGCCTGCGGCCCCGACAACGCCATGGCCAAACTCGCCGGTGAGGAGGACCGGGTCTCGCTCCCGATCAGCGAGATCCCCCAGACCTTCATCGACGCGGTCCTCGCCGCCGAGGACCGCAACTTCTACAGCCACGCCGGCATCGACCCGGTCGGCATCGCCCGCGCCGTCTACCAGGAGGTCCGGGGGAGCGGCGTGCAACAGGGCGGCTCGACCATCACCCAGCAGTACGCCAAGAACGCGTTCCTGAGCTCCGAGCGGACCATCACCCGCAAGCTCAAGGAGGCGGTGCTCGCCGTCAAGCTCGAGCGCGAGTTCGACAAGAACGAGATCCTCCAGCGCTACCTCAACACCGTGTACTTCGGTCGAGGCGCCTACGGCGCCGAAGCGGCTGCCCGCACGTACTTCGGCGTGTCGATCCGCAACGTCGACCTCTCGCAGGCGGCATACCTCGCCGCCCTCATCCGTTCGCCCGAGTCGACCGACGTCGAACGCAACCCCGAGACCGCCGTGTTCCGCCGCAACTCGGTGCTCGTCGGGATGCTCGAGGAGGGGTGGATCACCCAAGGGGACCACGACGCCGCGCGGGCGACCGAGTTGTCGGCCGACGTCCGCGAGCGGTCGGTGCGCGAGGGGCTCGGCGACGTCGTCGGGTCCGAGTACGGCACCGAGTACTACGTCGAGTACATCCGCCGCCTGCTCTACGACGAGTACGGCGCCGATGTCGTCAACGGCGGCGGCCTGCGGGTGTACACGACCCTCGACAAGAACCTCCAGCAGGCGGCCTACGAGTCCGTCTACCGCGACGTCCTGAACGAGGAGGACGATCCGGCGGGCGCCCTGGTCAGCGTCGACGACGTCGGCCGCGTGGTCGCCCTCGTCGGCGGCGAGGACTTCGACGCGTCGGAGGTCAACCTCGCCCTCGGCGCCCTCGCCGGCGGTTCCGGTCGCCCGCCGGGGTCGTCGTTCAAGCCGATCGTGCTGGCCGAAGCCCTGGGGCAGGACATCTCGGCTCGGTCCAAGTTCATCAACGAGAACGACATCGTCCTCCCCCGAGCCAACAACGGCGAGGACTGGGAGGTCGGCAACTACTCCAACGGCAGCGAGGACCTCGTCGACCTCGTCCAGGCGACCCGGGTCTCGTCCAACACCGTCTACGCACAGCTCATGCTCGAGGTCGGGCCGTCCAACGTGGTCGCCCTGGCCGAGAAGCTGGGCGTCCGCACCGAACTCCCCGCCGTCAACTCCCTCGTGCTCGGCTCGGGAGACGTCTCGGTGCTCGACATGGCCAGCGCCTATTCGACCTTCGCCCGCCGCGGCGAACACATCGAGCCGATCTTCATCACGAAGGTCGAACAGGTCGTCGACGGCGAACTCAAGGTGCTGTTCCAGGCGAGCAGCACCGGCGAGCAGGTCATGCGATCGGGCGACGCCGACCAGGTCAACTGGATCCTGCGCCAGGTCGTGCTCGGCGGCACCGGCACCGGCGCCAACCCCGGCTACCCGGTCGCCGGCAAGACCGGCACCAGCGGCGACTACCGCGACGCCTGGTTCGTCGGGTACTCGCCCCGGCTCACCACCGCCGTGTGGATGGGGTATCCGGACCTCGACGAGAACGGCGAGACCCGGTTCATGACCGACGTCCACGGTCGTCGGGTCACCGGTGGTTCGTTCCCGGCCACCATCTTCAAGCTGTTCATGCAGCGGGCCACCGACGGACACGGCAGCTTCGCCGACCCGCCCCCCTTCGGCGGGGAGATCCTCAACCCCGACCTGTCGACCACCACCACGACGAGGCCGTTGTGCCAGGCACGCGACGAAGGCGCCACCGGCACGACCGCCCCGTGCCGGACCACGACGTCGACGACCGATCCCGACGCGACAACGACCACGACGACCGACCCCGACGCGACGACCACGTCGACGACGGATCCGACCTCGACGTCGTCCAGCACGTCCTCGACGAGTTCTTCGACGTCGTCCAGCACGTCGACCCCTCCCACGACCGAGGGTGACTTCCCCGAACTCGGGGGCTGACCCAGGTCGGTCGGTGACTAACTCGCGGCAGACGGGTCGTGCGACGTCACGTCCTGATGCGGGTAGTGCGAGCGGCAGGCGTAGCACCACTGTTCGGTGCCCGGCTCGGGTTCGGCCTTGCCCTCGGTGTCCCACGCTTCGGGCGTGACGTACACGCGCCGGACGGTGGTCACCTCTTCTTCGCTGCCGCAGCTCTCACAGGTGCCGATCGTGGCCATGTCCGGGACGCTACCGCCGGACAGCGTCCGTGCCGTCGGCGGCCCGATGCGTCAGTACGGCGTCTCTTCGGTCAACAGCTGGTACACGAGGTCGCGGAGCGGACGACCCGTCGGGTCGCGGTGGAGCTGTCGCATGGTCACGATCGACTGGACGACCTCGGCCGCGACGTGCGTGTCCCGGTCGGCCGGGATGTGACCCGATCGCTTTCCCCGCTCGATCATCTCCTCGACGATGGCCGTCCAGCTCGCGTGGTTCTGCCGGTCGACGGCGGCGATCTCGGGGTCGATCCCGGCGGCGGCGATGATCTCGGCGAAGACCTGGATACGGGTCGCGCCGATGTCGTCGGCCGTCGCCGACAGGATGCCGTCGAGCATCTCGACGAACCCGAGCTCGTCCGGGACCTCCGGAGACAGCACGGAGACATGGCGGAACCCGTCGATGATCAGCGATCGTCGGTCGGGCCAGCGGGTGTAGAGGGTGGTCTTCGAGACGCCGGCCGCCTTCGCGACGTCGTCGACGGACGTCTCGGCGAGGCCCTTGGACTCGACCAGTTGCACGAACGCGTCGAGGACGCGGTTCCGCACACTGGGGTCGGGGCTCGATCCACCAGGCCCGCGCTTGGTCGCCGTCATCGTCCGGAACGGTACTGCGGATCGCCCAGGATCGCGACCGATGAACCTGGGCAACGTGGCGAGATTGCTCTATGATCGGAGATGCCGCTGGCAGGTATCCCACCGCTGGACGGAGCAAAGGAGAACATCCATGAGCAAGTCCCGTCGATCCTCTTGGAACGCGCCCGCCATCGCTGCTCAGAAGCGCCGAGCTTCGGAAGATCCGGACGCGGCGTCCCCGTTGGTCATGGTCACCGCCTACGACGCCCCCGGGGCGCGCATGGCGCACGAGGCCGGTGTCGACCTGATCCTGGTCGGCGACTCCCTCGCCATGGTCGTGCTCGGCTACGACGACACCCTCCAGGTGACGACGGCCGACATCGCCCACCACACCGGCGCCGTCGCCCGCGGGCTCAAGTCCTCCGACAGTGAGAACCGCGTGCCCATGGTCGTGGCCGACCTGCCGTGGATGGCGTATCACACCGATCCGCACGAGGCCGTCCGCAACGCCGCCGACCTGATCCGGGCCGGCGCCCATTCGGTCAAGCTCGAGGGTGGCCGCAAGCGACTCTCGATGATCGAGCCGATCCTCGACGCCGAGATCCCGGTCATGGGACATCTCGGCCTCACCCCGCAGTCGGTGCACGCCATGGGCGGATTCAAGGTGCAGGGCAAGGAACACGACGCTGCGCTCGAGCTCGTCGCCGACGCCAAGGCGCTCGCCGCCGCCGGCTGTTTCGCCATCGTGCTCGAGGGCGTGCCCGACGCCGTCGCGAACATGGTCACCGCGTCGGTCGACGTCCCGACCATCGGCATCGGCGCCGGCAACGGCACCGACGGCCAGGTGCTCGTCTACCACGACGTCCTCGGCATCGAGGACCGCATCACGCCCAAGTTCGTGCGCCGCTACGCCGACGTGAAGTCGGCCTCGGTCGAAGCGTTGTCCGCCTTCGCCGACGACGTCCGCACCCGGGCCTTCCCCGACGACTCCGAGAGCTACCACCTCTCGTCCGACGCCGCCGAGACGCTCGGCCTCTACGGGGGCCTCGGCGAGTAGCCGACGTCGCTCTACTTCGGGACGCCGGCCGTCCCCACGAGTTCGACCAGGTCGGCGATCTCCGGGTCCCCGGCGCGAGCGACCTCGACCAGTCGGTCGCCGTCGCGCTGCCAGATACCGGCACGCGGCGGGGGATCGACGACACCCGGGATCCGGGGGTTGTCGACCACCATCAGATGGCCGCCTTCCGGGAGGCTGTCGCGGACGGCGTGGAGCGCTCGCACGAGGTCGTCGTCGCAGAAGTACAGACGCCGGAGCAGGTTGGCGACCTTGATGACGTCGGGCCGCGGCTCCCCCCAGACGGTGAACACGTCGTGGACCCGGGCCGAGATCCGCTCGTCGGCAGCGATCAGGCGTCGCGTGTCGGGGTTCAACAACACCACCTCTCGACCTTCGGCGGCGCGTCGCTCCCGGCCACGTCGGATCACACCGGCGAAGAGCGCGGCGACGGGGCGGGACAACTCGGGCCAAGCCGACAACCGTCGACTCCCGACGAGGATGCACTCGCCGTCGGTGTCGAAGAGCACGTGCCAACGGCCGACGGTGACGACGGTGACGGTGAGGTGGAGGTCGGCGATCACGAACTCGCCGAAGTCGTCGACGCGTTCGGCCAGATCGACGCTGGTCGAACCGTCCGACGCGCCGAGGTCGACGATGCGGGCGCCCTCGAGCGCAACGGTGTCGATGAGCAGTTGATCGGGCACCCGATGGCGGGCGGATCCCGTGACCTTGATGGTGTTGCCCACGTAGATCGAATCCATCGCCTGCCGATAGGCGTCGGCGTGGGCGTTCTCGTCGAGGATC
This sequence comes from Acidimicrobiales bacterium, assembly GCA_028822535.1. GTDB lineage: Bacteria > Actinomycetota > Acidimicrobiia > Acidimicrobiales > Salinilacustritrichaceae > Salinilacustrithrix. The sequence goes on along the minus strand of JAPKDO010000129.1, from coordinate 5,422 downwards.
GTGAGCGGGTCGCGTCGGAAGAACCGTCGCAGTGGCCCGAACCGCTCGATGCGCGTGGGCCACCGTCCGCGGACGGGACGAATCGGTACACGCACGTCGGGCGATGCTACGCCCGGGGCGGCGTCGAGCGCGGCGCCGGTGCGGTCGGCAGGAGCCAGACTGTGCCGGTGACTCCTCCTCGAGCGCTCCTCGACCGCCCCGGCTGGGCGCCACGCTGGCTGCCGTCGGTCGACGACGTCGCTTCGATGCGCTGGTTCCGATGGATGGTCGGCCTCGTCCTCGCTGCCGGCTGCGCGGCGTGCGTCGTCGAGAGCGCCGACTCGCCCGCCGACCCCGAGTTGGGCGACGCGCCCACTGGCGACGACGATCCGGTCATCTCGGCTCCCGACGCGGTCACAGGCCTCGCCGCCGACTTCGGCACGATCCTCGTCGACCTCGTCACCGCGTCGGGCGAGGCACTGGAGCTGTGTCTGCTCCACGCCGATGAGCCCGCCGAGCGGTCGCAGGGCCTCAAGGGGGTCACCGACCTCGAGGGCCACGACGGGATGCTGTTCTCCTTCGACACCGACGTGCAGTCGAGCTTCGTCATGATCGACACCGTCACGCCGCTGTCGATCTCGTGGTGGGGGGCCGACGGGACCTTCGTGTCGGGCACCGACATGGAACCGTGCACGGAAGGAAACGACGCCGACTGCGCCCGGTTCCCGGCCGAGGCGCCGTATCGGTACGCCGTCGAGGTGTTCCAGGGCGAACGTCCCGAGCTGGCGGCCGGATCCACGATCGCGGTGCAGTCCGGGAGTTCTTGTCAGACCCCCTGAGCACACTGGCCGCATGCAGTTGAATCCCCCGCACGGTGAACACCGGCACGACGAAGGCGGAACGTGGGAATCCGGGAAATGGGAAACCGGCCCGGCCCCTGGCTACGCTGACCAGCTTCTATCCGTCCTGCCCCATCTCGGGGCTCCGGCACCCGCCGGATCCAGAGGAAGGTGTTGATAGGCATGCGCGCCTATGAACTCATGGTCATCATCGACGGCGAGCTCGACGAGCAAGCCGCCACCGCTCAGGTCGAACAGATCGAGGGTCGTCTGAACGACGCCGGCACGGTCGGGTCCACCGACTTCTGGGGCCGGCGTACCTTCGCCTACGAGATCAACCACAAGACCGAAGGCTCCTACGTGGTCTACGAGGTCTTGGCCGATCCGGGTGCGCTCGACGGTGTCGAGCGCTCGCTGCGACTCGCGGACGAGATCGTCCGCCACAAGCTCATCCGGCTCCCGGACCACGAGGCCGCCAAGCGCGGGCTCATCGGTTCGGCTCCGGCAGCCGAGTAGCGGCTGGACAGAGGAGAGAACCATGGCATTCGACAACACCGTCACGATCATCGGGAACGTCACCCGCGATCCCGAGCTGCGCTACCTCAACAGCGGTACCGCGCTCGCCAGCTTCGGCGTGGCCTGGAACAACCGGTACAAGGACCGCAACGGCGAGCAGGTCGAGGAGACCAGCTTCTTCGACGTCACCTGCTGGCGCGACCTGGCCGACAACGTCGCCGAGTCGATCTCCAAGGGTGATCGCGTGATCATCTACGGCCGGCTCGACCAGCGCTCCTGGGAGACCCAGGAGGGCGACAAGCGCTCCAAGGTCGAGATCCAGGCCGACGAGGTCGCACCGTCCCTCCGCTGGGCCACCGCCCAGGTCAACAAGATCCGCCGCGACGGCCCCTCGGGTGGCGGCGGCAACGCCGGCGGCCCGCCGCCCCGCAACGAACCACCTGCCTACGACGACGCCGAGGAGCCCTTCTGATGGCCGCGCGCCCCCGCCAGAACAAGAACAAGGACAATGCTCGCCGCTCCAAGAAGCGGATCAGCATCCTGACCCAGGAGAAGGTCACCTACGTCGACTACAAGGACGTCAACCTCCTCCGTCGTTTCCAGTCCGATCGGGCCAAGATCCGTGCCCGCCGCGTGACCGGCAACAGCAGCCAGCAGCAGGCCGAGGTCGCCATGGCGGTCAAGAACGCCCGCGAGATGGCGCTGCTTCCCTACACCAACCGCGTCACGCAGCAGCGTGGCGGCGGACGGGGCCGTGACGGCGACCGTCGTGGCCGCGACGACGACCGTCGCGACGACCGGGATGAGCGCAACGACGCACCGGTCGACGAGACGAGTGACGCGGTCGATCAGACCGACGACTCCGCCGAGGACACGCAGTCCGAGTCGGTGGAGACGACCACGACCGAAGAGGTGGACGCATGAAGGTCATCCTCCGATCCGATGTCGACCAGGTCGGCCGACGCGGCGATCTCGTCGACGTCAGCGACGGGCACGCCCGCAACCATCTGATCCCGAAGGGTCTGGCCACCCGCGCCACCCCGTCGGGCGAGGCCCAGGCCGCGCACATGCGTCAGGCCGCCGAGGCGCGCGACACCAAGGCCGTCGAGGCCGCCCAGGAGATCGCCACGGCCCTCGTGCCCAAGGTGATCAACATCCGGGCCAAGGCCCACGACGGCGGCGCCCTCTTCGGCGCCGTCTCCGAGGCCGACGTCGTGATCGCCGTCCAGGCCCAGACCGAGATCGACCTCGACCGCAAGATCATCACGATCGACGAGCCGATCAAGACCACGGGCACGCACTACGTCATGGCCAAGGTCCATCACGAGGTGCAGTTCCCGATCACGATCGAGGTCTCGGCCGAGGACGAAGAAACGGAATGAGCAGATAGTCCGAATTGGACGTATTCGCGGTCATCTCGCCACCGTCTGTGACGAAATTCACCGCGACGACATCGATTCGTCGTCAATGCGTCGTGAAATCGGACAATTTGCCCACACTTCTCCACAGTTTCCACAGGCGTATCCCCAGGCTGCGCCCCTAGCGCCCCACAGGCTGGTGGCGCGAGGGTGAACGACCACACCTCCCGTTTCGCTCCACACGCCCCGGCGTAGAGGCCCCCTCGATGTCCAGCACTGCCATCCACTCTGATTCGACGCGCTCGAACGGCCCATCGCGACCGGCGGGCCGAGTCCCGCCCAGCGACCTCATCGCGGAGCAGAACCTGCTCGGCGCCATGATGCTGTCGAAGGAAGCGATCGGGGCGACGGCACCGATGCTGCGCCCCGACGACTTCTACAAGCCGGCGCATGCCCACGTCTTCGACGCCATCCTCAGTCTGGACTCGGCCGGAGAACCAGCCGACCCGGTCACCGTCGCCGACGAGTTGGGTCGCGCCGGCGTACTGGAGACGATCGGCGGTCGGGCGCTCCTCGCCGACATCGTCACCACGGCTCCGGCGGTCAACAACGCGACTCGCTACGCCAAGATCATCGCCGACCATGCGCTGCTCCGGCGCCTGATCGGGATCGGCGGGGAGATCGCCGACATCGGCTACGACCTCCCCGACGACGTCGACAAAGCCGTCGACCAGGCCGAGTCGCTCGTCTACGACCTCGGTCAGCGTCGGGTCACCGACACGCTGGTCCCCATCGAGGGCCTGCTCTCCGACACGCTCGATCGTCTCGAGGCACTCGTCGAACGGGGCGACGCCATCACCGGGCTGCCCTCCGGGTTCGTCGACCTCGACCGGCTGCTCTCGGGACTGCAACCGTCGACGCTCAACGTCGTCGGCGCCCGTCCTGCCATGGGCAAGACGTCGTTCGCTCTCAACCTGACCGCCAACGCCGCGTTCCAGTCGCGGCGGCCCGTCGTCTTCTTCAGCCTGGAGATGGGCAACCTCGAACTCACCCAGCGCCTGCTGTGTGCCGAGGCCCAGATCGACTCGACCAAGGTGCGCGACGGTCGCCTGCAGGACGCCGAATGGGATCGCATCGCCCTCGGCGTGAGCCGCCTGGCCGATGCCCGCCTCTATCTCGACGACAACCCCAACACCACCGTCATGGAGATCCGGGCCAAGTCCCGGCGCCTCAAGTCCCAGCTCGGCGATCTCGGTCTCGTGGTCATCGACTACATGCAGCTCATGCAGGGGCGTGGCTCGGCCGAGTCGCGCCAGGTCGAGGTGTCGGAGATGTCCCGTGGCCTCAAGATCCTCGCCCGCGAGCTCGAGTGCCCGGTCGTGGCGCTGTCGCAGCTCTCCCGAACCCTCGAATCCCGCACCGACAAGCGCCCGATGCTCGCCGATCTCCGTGAATCAGGGTCGATCGAGCAGGACGCGGACGTCGTGATGTTCCTCTACCGCGACGAGGTCTACAACCCCGACTCGCCCGACCGGGGCATGGCCGAGGTCATCGTCGCCAAGCACCGCAACGGCCCCGTCGGCAAGGTCAACCTGGCCTTCCGCAACCACCTCACCCGCTTCGACAACATGGCCCAGCTCTAAGAAGTCCAGCTCCGGGAATCGTTCCGCGGCTCCTGGGTTGCGCCAGCGCAACGCCCGAGCCACGGATGCAACTCGGATGGATCCGAGCCGACAGGTCGCTGCCGGTCAATCCGTGGCCGAGATCTGCTGCTTTCCGACGCCCAAATCTGGACTTTCGCGCTTTGGGCTGGACTCGGTGACAGTTGGGCCGGACTTACCGCGGGTAGGGCTGGACTGCGAGAGCGTTTCTGCTGGACCTACCGCGGGTAGGGCTGGACTCGAAGCAGCGCCGGTGCTCGCTCCACGATCGGCGGTGGCACCGAGAGCCGGATGCAGAATAGGTACGGTTCTCTTGGGTCGACAGGACGCGAAATATCCGGCAGTCGGTGTGGCTCGCAGGGAGATGGCGGGCTTCGCCTTGGGCCATCATGACCTTGTGACAACGGAGTCGAAAGGTGGCCAACTTCCGCGCTGGATGGTGCTCGCGCCTTTCGCCGTAGCCGGCTTTGGTCTGATCGCTGGGGCGTCGTGGGGAAGAGTTGCAAGGGACTTCGTTGTCACGAGTCTCATCATCGGGACGGTGGCACTATTACTCGCTCGGAGATCCGCAAGAGCGGCTGAGATGCCTCGGCAGCTGGGGTTCGGGCTGTTCTTGGCCATTGTCTGCACCGGCGTCCTCGCACTTCGAGGCGCTGAAATCTCGTATCCGAAGACGCCGATCGTCTTGCTCGTGGCTGTGCTCGGCACGGCCATCGCGGGCTTCGTACTCACGAGATTGAGTTCGGGATACGCCACCCGAGGCTCGAAGCAGGTCAAGTACCTGCGACCGTTCCTTCCAAGGCGTCGCAACGATTGACCAGACTGATCCTCGCGCTGGGCTGGTGCTGCGGCAGGCGCGCCGAAGTGCCGGTAGCCCGCATCCCGTACGGGCCGAGCTCCGAGGCCGCTCGCCGCACCGATCAACCAGATCTCTGCTGATGACGGCGCGGCCTCACTGGCAGTCTGCACAAGCCGAAGGGCCATTCTGGTCAGCTGAGTCCGTACGGACTGGATGACTAGCCCGGTGTTTCGCACATGATCGAACGTCGGGCGGTTCATGGCGGTGGTT
>JAPKDO010000471.1 GCA_028822535.1 Acidimicrobiales bacterium | reverse complement strand
TCACCTCAGACAGTAAGCGACTCCAACGGACTTTTGGGGAGAAATGAAGCGATGGGGTGAATCTCCCTTTCGTCCCTTCTCGGGAGCCGGCTGGGCGTGCGAGGGCCGCGCTCCTACACTCGGGTCTGCGCCGCACAAGAGCCGGCGCGGGGAGCTCGGGGCACCGGGCTGAGAGGGTGACTCGTGCTGTCACCGACCCGAGAACCTGATCTGGGTAATGCCAGCGGAGGGAAGTCGTGGACGCATCCGGTCCACCGGACATCGTCGTCGTCGCCGGGGGAACGGCTCCTTCGCGCTCCATCGTCGTCCCGTCGTCCACGTTCGTCGTGGCGGCCGACTCGGGCGTGGCGCTCGCACAGGCGCTGGGTCTGCGCGTCGACGTCGCTGTCGGGGACTTCGACTCGTTGGACGCCGATCTCGTCGCCCGCCTCGACGACCTCGCCGACGAGGTCCGTCGCCACCCCGTCGACAAGAACGCCACCGACCTCGAGTTGGCCCTCGCCGTCGCCGTGGAGCGTTCACCGGCCCGAGTACTGGTCGTCGGCCTCGAGGGCGGCCGTCCGGACCATGCGCTGGCCAATGTGTTGGTCGCCGCAGCTCCCGCGTTCGCCTCTCTCGACGTGGAGTTGGTGCTCGATCGTGGGGAGGCCTGGGTGGTGCGCGATCGCCTCGTCGGAGCGTGGCCGGCCGGCACGACCGTGTCGATGCTCCCGCTGCACGGTGCAGCCAACGTCTCGATCGACAGCGTGCGTTGGCCGCTCGACCACGTGACCTTGGCGCCCGGGACGACCCGTGGCATCTCCAACTCGACCACCGCCGAAGGCGCGACCACCGTCACCGTGCACGACGGCGTCGTGATCTGCATCGTCCCCCGCATCGTTCCTCAGTCCGTCCCCCTGACAACGGAGAGCAACCCATGAAGTACCCCGTTCGCACACTGACCGCGCTGTTGGCCGGCGTGCTCCTCGTCGCCGCCTGCGGCGACGACGAGACCGATCCCGTCGCGTCGGACGAGGGGGCGACCATCACCCTCCAGACCCACGACAGCTTCAACATCTCGGAGTCGGTCCTCGACGAGTTCACGGCCGAGACCGGCATCACGGTCGAATTGTTGCCCTCCGGCGACGCCGGGGCCATGGTCAACCAGGCGATCCTGACGAAGGGCAATCCGCAGGGCGACGTGCTCTTCGGGATCGACAACACCTTTCTGTCTCGAGCGCTCGACGAAGGCCTGTTCGTCGCGTACGAGTCTCCGGCGCTCGACGGTGTGAGCGAGGAAGTGCAACTCGACGACGAGCATCGTGTGACACCGATCGACACCGGCGACGTCTGCCTCAACTACGACAAGGCGGGCCTCGCCGCGGCGGACCTCGACGCTCCGGCGTCCCTCGACGACCTCCTCGATCCCGCCTTCGGCGGCACGCTCGTGGTCGAGAACCCGGCGACCTCGTCACCCGGCCTGTCGTTCCTGTTGGCGACCGTCGCCGAGTACGGCGAGGACGGCTGGGAGGACTACTGGGAGTCGCTGACGGCCAATGGCGTCGAGGTCGCCGCCGGCTGGGAGGAGGCGTACTACGGCAGCTTCTCCGGCAGCGCGGGCAGCGAAGGAGATCGCCCCCTCGTCGTCAGCTACGCGTCGAGCCCACCCGCCGAGGTCATCTTCGCCGAGGAACCGCTCGACGACGCCCCGACCGGCGTCGTCGTCGAGTCGTGCTACCGCCAGATCGAGTTCGCCGGGATCCTCGCGGGCACCGACCACCAAGCCGAGGCCCAACAGCTGATCGACTTCATGCTCTCCGACACGTTCCAGTCGGACATCCCGCTCAACATGTTCGTGTACCCGGTCACCGACGTGGACCTGCCCGAGGAGTTCGTGCGGTACGGCGCGACCGCCTCGGATCCCTACCTGGTCGATGCGGACGTGGTGGCCGAGAACCGTGACGACTGGATCGAGCGATGGACCGAGATCGTGCTGCGATGACGGTGCGGCGATGACCGGTAGTCGTCGGCTGGTGACGGCGGCGGTCTT
>JAPKDO010000128.1 GCA_028822535.1 Acidimicrobiales bacterium | reverse complement strand
GACTCTCCCTGCGTGGCGTACACCGACTGGCTGCGCCTGCTCTCCTTCGGCGGCCCCGAGGGCCCCGACGACGTGATCCCGTTCCTCGAGAACGTGACGCGCGGGCGCAACGTCCCGCGCGAACGACTCGAGGAGGTGGCCCGCCAGTACGAACGCTTCGGCGGGGTCTCACCCATCAACGAGCAGAACCGCGCGCTCATCGCTGCGCTCCGAGCCGAGTTCGACCGGCGCGACATCGACGTCCCGATCCACTGGGGCAACCGCAACTGGGCGCCCTACGTCGAGGACGCCATGGCGACACTCGCCGACGACGGTCACCGCCGCGTCCTGGCGCTGGCGACGTCGGCGTACTCGTCGTACTCCGCATGTCGGCAGTACCTCGAGGACATCGCCCGCGCCCGCGACGCGGTCGGCGAACGGGCGCCGATCGTCGACAAGGTCCGGCCGTACTGGGATCACCCCGGATTCGTCGACGCCGTCACCGACCGCGTGCGAACGGCCGTCGACGATGCGCCGGACGACGCGCACCTGGCGTTCACCGCCCACTCGATCCCACTGTCGATGGCGTCGACCTCCGACTACGAGTCCCAGCTCCGAGCCGTGGCGTCGACGGTCGCCGACCGCGTCGCCCCGGGCCGTCCCTGGGATCTCGTGTTCCAGTCCCGGTCCGGCCCGCCCCAGGTGCCCTGGCTCGAGCCCGACATCGTCGACCACCTGCACGCGCTCGACGGCGATGGTGTGACCGCCGTGGTCGTCGCGCCGATCGGCTTCGTCTCGGACCACATGGAGGTGCTGTTCGACCTCGACACCCAGGCCGCCGAGGCCGCCACCGACCTCGGGATGACGATGGTGCGAGCCGGCACGGTCGGGACGCACCCGACGTTCGTCGCCGGCCTCGTCGACCTCGTCGAACACCCCCTCGCCGGCGACGTCCCCGCGTGTCGCCCGGAGTGCTGCCCGCGCCCGGAGCGCCCGGTCAGGCCAACTCGGCCGTGATCGCCGCCAGCAACTCGTCGTAGTCGTCGAGGGCGGGGAACTGGGGGAACTCGGCGATGACGTTGTCGGGTGCGTGGAACAAGAATCCGGCGTCGGCCTCCGACAGCATCGTCGTGTCGTTGTAGGAGTCGCCGGCGGCGATGACCTTGTAGTCGAGCGAATGGAACGCCTGCACCGACTTGCGCTTCTGGTCACTCTGGCGCAGGCGATAGTCGACGATGCGGTCGTCCTCGACCACGAGCCGGTGGCAGAAGACCGTGGGCATGCCCAGATGGATCATGAGCGGGGCGGCGAACTGCTCGAAGGTGTCGGAGAGGATGATGAGCTGCGTCCGCCGGCGCAGTTCGTCGAGGAAGTCCCGCGCACCGGGCAACGGGCCAAGGGAGTCGATCACATCGGCGACGGTCGACATCGTGAGTCCGTGCTCGGCCATCACGTCGAGTCGGTACCGCATCAGCACGTCGTAGTCGGGCTCGTCACGAGTCGTGCGACGCAGCGCGTCGACGCCGGTGCGTTCGGCCACGGCGATCCAGATCTCGGGCACCAACACCCCCTCGAGGTCGAGGGTCACCAGGGTCTGTCGCGCGGCCACCGTACGAGTCTGCCCGCTGGATCCTCGGGGTTCTGCCAGTACCGCACCCTGGGTACGGCTCGACAGTGGACAATTCCGACACCGGCGCGCCCGGAGCGACGCTCGACGGCCGTTTCCGCCTCGATGCCGTGCTCGGCCGCGGCGGGATGGCGACGGTCTGGTCGGCGCACGATTCACGGCTCGACCGCACGGTGGCGATCAAGATCCTCCACGATCACCTCTCCGGTGAGGACGTCGAACGGGTCGAGCGCGAGGCGCGAGCGGCCGCCAGGGTGACCGACCCCCGAGTGGTGACCATCCTCGACCTCGACCACACCGACGACGGCCGGCCGTACCTCGTCTTCGAGGCGCTCAGCGGACGCACCCTCGCCGACGACATCCGTGAACACGGCGCGCTCGCCCCCGAGCGACTGGACCGCCTGGCCGACGACCTCCTCGGCGGGATCGGCGCCGCCCATTCCTGCGGCGTGCTGCATCGAGACATCAAACCGTCGAACGTCCTGGTCGATGACGACGGCTTCCGCATCACCGATTTCGGCATCGCGAGCGTCGAGGACGAGACCGCCACCCAGGGCGACCTCATCGGCACTCTCGGCTACTTGGCCCCCGAACGCTTCGACGGCGCGCCCGCCACCCCAGCCGGCGACGTCTTCTCAGCGTCGGCCGTGCTCTACGAGGCCGCAACCGGCCGACAGCCGTTCCGCGCGGCGACCGCAGCCGAGACGGTCCAACGTCTGTGCGCCGGTGTCCACGACCCACTCCCCCCGACGGTCTCGCCACGCCTACGCGACCTCATCTCGAACGGGCTGGTCGCCGACCCGACGCGACGTCCGAGCGCCGTCGGGGGCGGACTCGGCGACGACTCGCCGTTCGTCGGCTCCGACCACGACCCCACCGTGGCGCAGCCGACCGAGCGTCTCGACCTCACGCAGCGCCTGGCACGCCCGATGGCACCGACAGCCGATGTCGACACTTCCGACGTGGAGCGCGGCCCCGACGTGCACGACCGAGTCGACGGAATCCGCGAGCGAGTCGACGCCATGCGCGGCCGGGTCGATGACCTCCTCGACGACCCGCGGGTCGAGGACGCTGTCGAGTGGGCGCGTCGCCCGCAGAGGATCGTCATCGGCCTCGGCGTGCTCTTGTTGTTGCTCGCGTTGTTCGCTGCGGCGAGCGCCGGTGGCGGATCGACCGCTCCGGTCGATGCCACCACGGAGGAGGACCCGGGCGTCCTCCTCGACGAACACCTCGACCGCATCGAGGAGCTCGGATGACGCTGTTCCGACGGTCGCTCTTCGCGGTGACGGCCACCGCTGCGCTCCTCGCCGGCTGTGGGGGCGGGGACGCTGGACGATTCGACGACGAGGTGACGGCGGTACGCGTCGCGCTCGCCAACGACGACCCCGACGGAGCACGCGCTGCCCTCGATGCGATCGACGCCGCCGCGGACGACGCGCTCGCCGACGGATCGATCGACGAGCGGGACCGGCAGGAACTCGCGGATCTCGTGGCGTCGAGTCGGGCACTGCTCGACGAGGTGGTTCCGACGACGACGACCACCACGACGACCTCTGCTCCTCCCCCGAAACCGGACGACAAGGACGACAAGGACGACAAGAAGAAGGACGACAAGAAGAAGGACGACGACGACAAGGAGGACGACGACGACTGACGAGTCGGTGTCGTTCAGGCCTGTGGATTCGGCACGGGCGGCTCGGGGTGGCCAGGCGCAGGGGGTGATGGTGGCGTCGGATCCGGTGCGGGACCGGGATCCGGCACCGGCGGCCGAGGGTCCGGAGGCTGAGGGCCGGGGCCCGGCTGCGGTTCGGGCGTCGGCACCGGCGGACGGTCGGGCCCAGGGCCGGGAACCGGGTCGGGGCCGGGATCCGGCTGCGTCGGGTCGGGCTGCGTGGGATCGGGGGTGCTCGCGTTCATCACCCCGTCTCCCTTCCCTCGACGGCGGGCCCCCAGACCCGCCTCGACCTCGCCGCTGCTCAGACCGGGTAGATGACCCCGGTGAGGTCCTCGGAGACGGACCAGAGGCGTTCCCAATCGGCCTCGCGTAGCGCCGCCGAGCCGGGGAGCACGACATCGGCCGGGCCGCGCATCTCGCGGTACCCGGTCGACCCGTAGTAGAGGCTGCCGGCAGCAGCGGGGTCGGTGGCGGCACGCAGGCTCGGCAGTGCACCATCGGCAGCCGAGTTCAGTGTCAGCGACATCGCGACCTTCGCGAGCTGCTTCAGACCGGGGAGGCTCGCGCCGGGAATGTGGCGCGACAACTCCGTCGCCGAGACGCCGGGGTGGGCGGCAAGGCTGATGGTCGGCACCTCTGCCGTGCGCAACCGCCGGTCGAGTTCGAACGTGAACAGCAGGTTCGCCAGCTTCGACTGGGAGTACGCCGCCATCCGGTTGTACGAACGCTCCCACTGCAGATCGTGCCAACGCATCTCGCCGTCGCGGTGGGCGATGCTCGACACGTTCACGACACGCGACCCCTCGGTCGTCGTCAGGGCGCCGATGACCAGGCCGGTGTAGGCGAAGTGGCCGAGGTGGTTGGTGCCGAACTGGAGCTCGAAGCCGTCGGTGGTCGTCGACTTCGGCGGGGTCATCACGCCCGCGTTGTTGACGAGCAGGTCGATCCGTGGCCAGCGCTCGAGTGTCTCCGCCGCCGCGGCGCGCACGGCCGCCAGGTCACCGAGGTCGAGCGCGAGGACCTCGACCGACCCAGCGTCTGTGCGCTTCTCGATGGCCCGCTTCGCCTCGGTCGCCTTGACTTCGTTCCGACAGGCGAGCACCGTCGTCGCCCCGGCGGTCGCGAGTTCGACCGCGGTCTCGAAGCCCAGCCCGGTGTTCGAACCGGTGACGATCGCCACCCGGCCCTGTTGGGACGGGATGTCAGCGGTCGTCCAGGTCATCGATTCTGTTCCTGCTTCCGGTCGTGCTGTTTGGCGCGCTGCTTGGCCTGCTGCTTCGCCTGGTTCTGTTGGCGCTTCTGGATGTTCGCCCATTCGTCGCGGAGGCCCACCGTGCGGTGGAACACCGGCGGCGCGTCGACAGCGGTGTCCGCATCGACGGCGAAGTACCCGAGCCGTTCGAACTGGACGACCGTCCCGGGTTCGGCATCGGCGAGGGCCGGTTCGAGCTTGGCCGCCGACAGCGTCTCGCGCGATGCGGGATGGAGGTCGTCCATGGGGTCGCCGTCCGACCCGGGGTGCTCTGCGGCGAACAGACGCTCGTAGAGATGGACCGTCCCGTCGATCGCGTGCGCCGCCGACACCCAGTGGATCGTCGCCTTGACCTTTCGCCCGTCGGGCGCCTGACCCCCGCGGGTCTCGGGGTCGTAGGTGGCGTGGATCTCGGTGACCGTTCCGTCGGCGTCGGTCACGGCATCGGTTGCGGTGATGAAGTAGCCGGCGCGCAGCCGGACCTCGCGACCCGGGGTGAGGCGGTAGTACTTCGGCGGCGGGTCGAGCTCGAAGTCGGCCCGCTCGATCCACAACTCGCCGCTGAAGGGAACCTGGCGGGTACCGGCTGCGTCGTCTTCGGGATTGTTGACGGCCTCGACGTGTTCGACCACGGGAGCACCCGAATCGTCGGTCGGCCAGTTGGTGATGACGACCTTGACCGGATCGAGGACCGCCATGCGTCGCAGCGCGTGCTCGTTGTGATGGCGGCGGACGAACGACTCGAGGAGTTCGATCTCGACGACGCTGTTGGTCTTCGCGATGCCGATGTGATCGATGAACGCCCGGATCGCCTCGGCCGGATACCCCCGCTTGCGCAACCCGCGCAACGTCGGCATGCGCGGGTCGTCCCAACCATCGACGACGCCGTCGTCGACGAGTCGCTTCAGCAGCCGCTTCGACATCACGGTGTGCGTGAGGTTGAGGCGGGCGAACTCGGTCTGTTCCGGCTTCTCGCGTGGGAGATCGAGATGTTCGAGGCACCAGTCGTAGAGCGGTCGGTGATCCTCGAACTCGAGCGTGCACAACGAGTGGGTCACACCCTCGATCGCGTCCGACTGGCCGTGCGCCCAGTCGTAGGTCGGGTAGAGGATCCACTCGTCGCCCGTGCGCTGATGCGGCACACGGCGGATCCGATAGAGGACCGGGTCTCGCATGGCCATCACCGGATGCGCCATGTCGATCTTGGCGCGCAGGACCTTGTCGCCGTCACCGAACGCGCCGTCGCGCATCTGGTGGAACAGGCCGAGGTTCTCCTCCGGCGAACGGCCACGGAAGGGGCTGTCCTCCCCGGGTTCGCCGAAGCGACCGCGCTGGGCCGAGATGGTCTCGGCGTCCTGGTCGTCGACGTAGGCGAGGCCCTGCTCGATCAGCGACTCGGCCCACTCGTAGAGCTGGCCGAAGTAGTCGGAGGCGTGGAACACGCCCCCCGGCTCGAAGCCGAGCCACGCGAGATCGTCGTGGATGGCGTCGATGAACTCGTGGTCCTCGGCGGCGGGGTTGGTGTCGTCGAAGCGCAGGTTGCAGGTCCCGCCGAACTCCTCGGCCACCCCGAAGTTCGTGCAGATCGACTTGGCGTGGCCGATGTGGAGGTAGCCGTTCGGCTCGGGTGGGAATCGGGTCTGGACCCGGCCGTCGAAGGTCCCCGCCTCGTTGTCGGCGCGGATCTTGTCGCGGATGAGGTCCTCGCGGACCGGGTCTTCGGATGCGTCGCTCACAGGCTTCTTCTACTCCCTCATCGTCGGCTGGCGAGGATCGTGGCGGTCCGGCGGGCGAGTGCGTAGATCGTGAGCACGGGATTCACGCCCCCGTTCGTCACGTGCAGCGAAGCATCGGCCACCCAGAGGTTGTCGTGGCCGTGTACCCGACCGTCGGGGTCGGTCACCGAGACCGTGGGATCGGCGCCCATCCGACACGTGCCCGCCTGATGCTGCCCGGCGGTCAGACCGCCGGGGATCGTGTCGGCCCAGACCCGGCGAGCCCCGCTCGCCTCCATCCATCGCTGCGCCACGTCGCGGATGTGTTCTGCCGTGCGGATCGTCTCCGGATGGGAGTGGCCGGCGAGGCGGGCGACGCGTTGCCCGACCGAGTCCGATCGATCGCCGAGCGTGACCCGGTTGTCGGCTCGAGGGATCTCCTGTACCTGTCCGAAGAGGTGACCGGTTCGGCGGTAGCCGTCCCGCATCTCGGCCTTCGCCGCCGCACCCCAGCGTGGGAGGTCGTGCGGGTACGCCCAGCGCCAGTGGACGATCGGGAGCTTCGTGATCTCGTTCGCGATCACGCCGCCGCCGATGACGTCGCCGTTGCCGTGGAGGTGGTCGCACGTGGCGATGCTGACGCCCGGGCCGGCCGAGTCGACGACCGGATCGTCGAAGCGTCCGAACACACTCACGAAGCTGTGGCCCTGGAGGTGGCGGCCGACCTGGTCGTGACCGTTGCCGATCCCAGCGGGGTACAGATCCGAGCGGCTGGCGAGCAGCAGTCGGGCCGTCTCGATCGCTCCACAGGCGACGACGACATCGCCGGCGCAGATCTGGCGCGCCACCCCGGACCGTTCGTCCACGAGACGTACGCCGTCGACGCGACCGGCGCTGTCGACGAGGAGTTCCGTCGCCCGTGTCCGGTCGACGAGCGTCGCGTTCCCCGTTCGCAACGCTCGGGGGATGACGGTCTCGTAGGTGCCGTTCTTGGCACCCGACGGGCAGGTGAACCCGACGCACTCGCCACACTGCACGCAACGAGCGCGACCCGCTCGTGGCGCCGAGTTGATGAGCAGCGGGACGGGCCCGGTCCGCAGGCCGAGGGCGCGGGCGCCGCCCGCGAGCACCTCGGCCTCGGTGTTCGTGGGTAAGGGCGGCATCGGATAGTCGGCGTGACGGGGTCCGTGCGCAGGGTGGGCCGACCCGTCGCCGCACACGCCGAGGTCGTGTTCCGCCCACGTGTAGAACGGTTCGAGGTCGTCGTAGGTGATCGGCCAGTCGGCCGAGGACGCACCGTCGGGAACGCCGTAGGTGCTCGCCATCGCGAAGTCCGTGGGAGCGAACCGCCACGCCATCCCCTGGTAGACGCGGGTGCCGCCCCCGACGGTCATCGCATTGTTGTGCCAGCGCGGGTCGTGCGGTGCGGCGACCTCCTCGACAGTGCCATCGGTCCGCACCGACTCGCGCGGGTTCCCCGGTGCGGAGGGACCGGTGTTGTTGCCGAAGACCGACGAGCGATGGTTGCGCAGGTGGTCACGCCCGACGTCGGCGTGGTCGACGGCTCTACCCCGTTCGACCAGCAGGACCGACGCGCCCGCTTCCGCCAGCGTGCACGCGGCGACGCCGCCACCCGCGCCGGCGCCGATGACGACGACGTCGTAGCGCCCGGCGATGTCGGCGACGGACGTGGTCGAGACCGTGGGATGGATGACCGCACGACCGGGTCCGCGTTTCGGACCGGCCTCGTAGCCGATCATCCGGGCACCGGGTCGGTCGGCGGCGCCGTAGTACGCCTCGGCGGCCCGCTGCACGAGGTGCTCACGCTCCGACCAACCGAGTGCCTCGATCAGTCCGTCGAGCGCTGCGACATCGAGCGCGGCGACGCCCACCCCGGCGTCCCGGAACGCTGCTCGATCGAGGTCATCGACGATCTCGAGCACCCGATCGACCAGCGGACGGGTCTGGCCGTCGGCCCGGAGTCTCGCCAGGTGCTCGAAGAGACCGGCGGCGGAGACCGCAGGGAAGTCGTCGGCCGGGATCAGCCGGTCGAAGACCGCGGTCAGCCGTCGGCGTGTCGCATCGTCGAAGTCGAGGTCGGCCACTTCCCCAATGGTGACCGATCACCGCGCCGTGGTGGGGCGGCCTTGCGCATCGCGGTCCGTGGTCCCGGGCGGCGTCGGCGCGACGATCTCGCTGCGGAGCCTCGCGAGGAGTTCGTCGCCGGGCATGGGCCGACCGATGTGATAGCCCTGCATGCGGTCGCACCCGCTGCGCTCGAGGAAGCGCTGCTGCTCCTTGGTCTCCACCCCCTCGGCCACGAGCTTCAAGCCGAGACTGTGGGCCATGGCGATCGTCGCTGCGACGATGGCAGCCGCCGACGGTGTCATCGCCTGGACGAAGGACCGATCCAACTTGAGGGTGCTGATGGGGAGGTCGCCGAGGTACTGGAGACCGCAGTAGCCGGTGCCGAAGTCGTCGATCGCCGCCGACACGCCGAGATCCCGGAGTTCGTGCAATCGCTCCGCCACGCACGTGAGGTCGTCGACCGCCGTGCTCTCGGTCAACTCGAGGAGGAGGCGGCGGGCGTCCACTCCCGTCTCGCGCAGCGCGGCCGTGACGTCGGAGACGAGGTCGGTCTGGAACTGACGACCGCTCACGTTGACCGAGATGAACCGGTCTCCGAACCCGGCGACCGCCCAGCGGGCGAGTTCGCCGCACGCGTCGCGTAGGACCTGGCGACCGATGGCGGCGATCAGGTCGGACTGCTCGGCGACGGGGATGAAGTCGGCCGGCGACAGCAGCCCACGGGTCGGGTGTTGCCACCGAACGAGCGCTTCGGCCCCGGCGATACGACCGGTCTCGGCCTCGATGATCGGCTGGTAGTGGAGGACCAGCTCGGCCCGTTCGAGACCGGCGACCAATGCGTTCTCGATCTCCAGTCGCGTGGCGGCGTGCCGGTAGAGCTCGGAGCTGAAGACCCCGACACTGGCACCCCCGTGGTCCTTTGCCCGGTACATGGCGGAGTCTGCGGCGGTCATGAGCTCGAGCGGGGTGCTGCCGTCCTGGGGGAAGACGGCGACGCCCACACTGCCCGGACTGCGGACCCGCTCGCCGCCGACGACCACCGGCTCGTCGAGCGCTTCGAGCACCCGTTCCGCGACGCGGAGCACGTCGTCCGCCGACGAGAGATATGGCAAGAGGATCGCGAACTCGTCGCCGGCCAACCGGGCAACCGTGTCCTCGTCCCGGGCGCACTCCAGCAGTCGCCTCGCAGTGGCCCGCAGGAGCTGGTCTCCGGCCTCGTGTCCCAGCGTGTCGTTGACGTCCTTGAACCGGTCGAGGTCGAGATAGAGGAGCCCGACCGGTGCATCGTCGCGCGCCGCGTGGGCGATCGCTCGGCCCAGGCGGTCGAGGAAGAGGACCCGATTCGGGAGATCGGTGAGGTCGTCGTGGGTGGCGCGGTGCTCGCTGGCCGCTCGCTCCCGCAACAGCATGACGACGTGCCAGACGAGGACGACGGCGCTCGACGCTGCGCCGACCGCGATGGTTGCGGACACAGCGATGTGGCTGAGCACCTGCATCGACAGGACCGCCGGCGCGGCGAGGACCGAGAGCCCGACCACCATGGCGTGGGTCGGCGAGAAGCGGTGGAGGTCGAAGACCACTCGCTTCGGGGCCGGCCGGGCGACGTCGAGCAGTGCGGCACCGGCGAACGCCACCAGCGGAAGCGCGGCGAGACCGTCGAGCCGTCCGATCGGGAGGCCGAGCGCCATCTTCATCGTGCTGGCGGCGTGCAAGGTCACCATCAGGATCGCGGCGACGGCGAAGAGCAGCACCGGCGCCTGACGCGCCGACCGCTCGGGCAGCGCCCGGCCGGCGATGACGGCGAGCGAGACGTCGAGGCCGGCGATCACCGCCGCCAAGGAGACGGCGGCGGGGGTCCATGCGTCGTCGAGCACGGGCACCCGCCACTCGACCAGGGCCTGCACCAGCAGCGCAGCCGCGGCGCCGAGGAGGCCGGCTTCCACGATGAGGTCGCTCTCGCGCATTCGACGGTGACGAGCGAGATGCTCGAAGAATGCGACGGCGAGGAACGGGTAGGCGAACAGCGCGACCACGAGGTTCGAGGTGTCCGGTTCGACCGCGGTCAGCAGCCCGAATCCGCTGAAGACGAGAATCGTGAGTCCGATCGAGAGCGACGCGACGCCTCTGGTGGGCCCGTGCGTACGTCGACTGCACGCCACGACCGCGACCGCGGCCAGGGCGACCACCCCGGCCACGCGTACCGGCGACGGGTCCACGAACGCACCGATGGCCACGGCCAGCGCGCTCGCCAGGACGATGCCGAGGCGCCATGACGAACGCTCCCGCCCCCCATCGGTCGGCGGCGCAAACCGCATCTGTTCTCCGCGTGTCTCTTCCATCTCCGCCTCCTGGTGGAACACATCGGCACGATTCCGCCACTTCCGCACCCCCCGATCAGGTCATTCGTGGCGGACCACGACCAGACGCGCCATGGGCCCCACCGGCCCAGGCGCCCCACCCAAACCCAG
>JAPKDO010000127.1 GCA_028822535.1 Acidimicrobiales bacterium | reverse complement strand
GCCACCCCGGTCTTGCTCCCGTAAGGTGCGCTGCGCCGTCCTTACCGCCGAACTCCGAGCGGCTGTCGGGCCTGACGATTAGCATCACAGCAGCCGAGCCATCTGGAGAGTTTGCACGCATGTCGACGACGCCCGACCCCCCGGTCCGCAAAAAGCTGATCGAGGTGTCGATCCCGCTGGAGGACATCAATGCCGCATCCGCGCGGGAGAAGTCCATCCGACATGGCCACCCCTCGACACTGCACCTGTGGTGGTCGCGCAAACCGCTCGCCGCAGCCAGGGCGGTGCTCTTCGCCCAGCTCGTCGACGACCCCTCGTCGAACCCCAAGCTGAGCGAGCAGGAGCAGAAGGTCGAGCGGGAGCGGCTGCACGGGATCATCAAACGGCTGGTCAACTGGGAGAACGTCAACAACGAGACCCTGCTGCGCGAGGCGCACGAGGAGATCCTCAAGTCCACCGGTGGCAAGTCGCCCGCGATCCTCGACCCGTTCGCTGGCGGCGGCACCATCCCGCTCGAGGCCCAGCGCCTCGGCCTGGAGGCACACGCCTCGGACCTCAACCCCGTGGCCGTACTCATCAACAAGGCCCTCATTGAGATCCCGCCGAAGTTCGCCGGCCGCCCGCCGGTCTCCCCGGATGCGGCCGACACGAAGCTGGGCGACTGGCCCCGCGCCACCGGGCTCGCTGAGGACGTACGCAGCTACGGCGCCTGGATGCGTGAGCAGGCCGAGGAACGCATCGGCGACCTCTACCCGGCGGCGACCGTCTTCGACGAAAAGACCAAGAAGAAGACAAAGGCCGCCACGATCGCATGGATCTGGGCCCGGACCGTCCCCTGCCCCAACCCTGCTTGCGGTATTGAAATGCCGCTAGTCAACTCCTGGTGGCTCGGCAAGAAGAAGGGCAAGGAGGCGTACGTCGTCCCGACCGTCGTCGACGACGCCGATGCGCCTGGCGGGCGACGCGTCGACTTCACCATTGGACGAGACATGAAGAACGCCCCGCCCAAGGGCGCCGACGGCACAATGACGGCAGCTCGCGGTGCAACCTGCTTCGCGTGTGGGTCCGCCGTAGAACTTGCCTACATTCGTAGAGAAGGTCAGGAGGGTCGGATCGGTTCGGCACTCATGGCCGTCGTCGCCGAGGGGAGCCGCCGCCGCGTGTACGTGGCGCCTACTGCCGAGCACGTCGCAGCAGCGCAGGTCGCCCGTCCAGGCTCGTTGCCCCCAGGGAAACTCGATCACGACCCACGCGCGATCACAGCACCAAATTACGGCATGCGCATGGTCGTCGACCTGTTCACTAACCGTCAACTGACAGCGCTGACAACGTTCAGCGACCTCGTGGGCGAGGTGCGCGAGAAAATCGTCAAGGACGCCGCACTGGTGCTCCCGTCGAGCGCTCGTCTCACCGACGGCGGCACCGGCGCCGAGGCGTACGCCGACGCCGTCGCGACCTACCTCGGCATCGTCGTTAGCCGACTTAGTGACTACCAGTCGTCGATCACGACATGGGCGAGTAACCCCCAGATGGAGATTCTGAGGAACACTTTCGCACGTCAGGCGATCCCGATGACATGGGGCTTCGCGGAAGGGAATCCGTTCGGGCCTTCGTCAGGGACGCTAGAGATCATGCTAAAGGCAGTCAGCAAGGCTATAGATGCCCTTCCCGGTTCAGTCTCAGCAGATGTAGTCCAAGCTGACGCTGCCTCGCGCGACTACTCGTCCGTCGTCGTTTCGACGGATCCTCCGTACTACGACAACGTCCCCTATTCGGCAATCTCCGACTTCTTCTATGTCTGGCTCCGAAGGTCACTACGCGAGATCCACCCAGCACTCTTCGCCTCAATGCTCGTTCCGAAGGACGAGGAACTCGTAGCGAACCCGTACCGCCATGGTGGCAGGGCGGGCGCCGAAAAGTTCTTCGAGACTGGCTTTGAGCACGTCTTCGCGCGAGCCCAAGAGGGTGCGTCAGACGACTACCCAATTACGGTGTACTACGCGTTCAAGCAGTCCGAGCTCCAGGCGGAAGGAATCACCAGCACTGGGTGGGCGACCATCCTGGGAGGCATGATCCGGGAAGGCTGGGCGATCACAGCAACCTGGCCCGTGCGCTCGGAGCGAGCTGGCCGAATGCGCGAGGTTGGTTCGAACGCACTTGCGTCGTCGATTGTCCTCGTGCTCCGGCCGCGTCACGAAACCGCGGGGCAGACAACGCGACGCGGGTTTCTAACAGCACTCCGACGAGAACTGCCGACTGCGCTCGAGCAATTGCGGCAGGGGGCTATCGCTCCGGTGGACCTCACCCAGGCGACCATCGGCCCGGGGATGGCGGTGTTCTCGAGTTACACACGCGTCGTCGAGAACGACGGCAGCGACATGAGCGTGAAGGCAGCACTCAGGCTGATCAACCAAGCGCTGGACGAGGTGCTCGCCGAGGGTGAGGGCGACCTCGACCGGGACACACGATTCTGCCTGAAGTGGTACGAGCAATATGGCTGGGGCAAGGGTCCGTTCGGGGACGCCGACCTGCTCGCTCGCTCGTATGACACCTCGGTTCGCGGTGTCGCTGATTCGGGAGCGCTGACGCAGGGTGAGGGCATCGTGCAGCTCATCGCGCCGGCCGCCCTGCCCGTGACCTGGAATCCGGTTACCGACGCCCGGATCTCAGTGTGGGAAGTGATGTGTCATCTCGGCCGAGTGTTGTCGGCCGAGGACGGTGGGCTGGACGATGCGGCGAAGCTCATGTCGGCGGCGGCCACGCGGCCCGAGATCGACATTGAGGCAGTGCAGCGACTCGCGTACCGGCTCTATGAGATGACGAAGACCTCCCGAACGGACGACGCACGACTGTTCAACCTGGTCGGCGGGTCCTGGACGGACCTGACCGAAGCCGCGAGCCGCGTGCAGGCCCGGACCGAGCTGCAGACCCAGCTCGACTTCGAGGATGAAGGCTGATGGCGAAGAGCAACATCGAGGTGGTGCGTACGGCGCTGGAGTCCCTCTCGGCCGTTCTCGATCCGTACATCGAGCAGGTGACCGCGAAGCACGTGCAGGCGGGCAGGGACTGGACCGTGCTGCTCGCGGCGAAGGACGCCGAGAAGGGCATCAAGGGCAAGTCGTACTCGCGCACCGACCCGCAGGACCAGTTCCGGATCATCACCGAGCCAATCTCCTCGCTCGGGTATCTCTTCAACGATCACTTGTCGCGGGGCGAGCAGGGGTTCGTGGGCGAGCTGCGCACGGTGCGTAACGATGTCGCGCATTTCAAGCCCTTCTCCCCCGACGACGCCGTGCGTGCGCTGGACACGATCGAGCGGGTGATGCGGGCAATCGGCACGGTGCGCGAAGCCGACGCGGTACGCACGTCGCGGTTGGACGTATTGCGTGGGAGCTTCGAGCAACAGACCCGCAAGGCCGTTCGTGAGGCAGCGGCTCTGCCTGGCACCCCGGACGCGGAGCTGCCGCCGTGGCACCAGGTGCTCGAGCCGCACGCTGACGTGGCCTCGGGCCGGTATAGCAACGCCGAGTTCGCCGCCGACTTGTACTCGGTCGCCGTGCAGCGGAACGCGGCCAAGGAGTATCAGGACCCGGTCGAGTTCTTTCGGCGGACGTATCTGACCGACGGGCTCAAGGAGCTGCTGCGACGCGCGGTTGACCGGATCTCCGGCTCGGAGTCGGCCAACCCGGTCATTAACCTGCAGACTACGTTCGGTGGCGGCAAGACCCACTCGATGTTAGCTGTGTGGCACTTGTTCTCCGGGCGAGCATTGCACGAGTTCCCGCAGGGAGTGCAGGACCTGCTGGCCGGCGAGCACGCCGACGTACTGCGCCAGCCGGTGCGCAAGGCCGCACTGGTGGGCAACGAGATTCCGCCAGGCTCGCCGTCGAAGAAGGCTGACGGCACCGTGGTCAACACTTTGTGGGGTGAGTTGGCCTGGCAGCTCGCAGGCGCGGAGGGGTACGCGATCGTCGCCGAGGCCGACCGGACCGGCACCAACCCCGGGAACCTGCTGCGAGACCTCTTCACCAAGTTCGGGCCGGCCGTCGTGCTGATCGACGAGTGGGTTGCCTACGCCCGCCAGCTCCCGAACACCTACGACGACAAGGACCCACACGCGCGCCGGGTGGCCGCGGGCCTGTTCGAGACCCAGTTCACCTTCGCCCAGGCGCTAACGCTCGCGGCCGAGAACGTGCCCGGCACCCTGCTGCTGGTCTCCGTGCCGGCCAGCGAGGGCGAGGAACCCCGAACCGAGGATGGCAGCGAGCCCGTCGCAACCAAGGCCAGCGACCTGGAGGTCGGCGGACGTCGCGGCCGCGACGCCCTGGAGCGCCTGGACAACGTGATCCGGCGGGTGGCCTACCAGTGGACGCCCGCGACACGGGACGAGTCGTACGAGATCGTGCGCCGACGACTCTTTGTCGAGCCGGATGCGAAGGCGCTCTCGTCCATCGCGGCAGCGGCGCGGCGCTTCACCGACTACTACCGGCACCACCAGCGAGAGTTCCCCACAGGGGTCGGGGAGCTCGAGTACGAGCTGCGGATCAAGGCGGCCTACCCGATCCACCCCGAGCTGCTGGACCGGCTCTACTCCGACTGGTCGACGTTGGAGAAGTTCCAGCGCACGCGTGGCGTGCTGCGCTTCATGAGCCACGTGGTCCACCAGCTCTATCAGCGCGAGGACCCGTCGCCGCTGATCATGGTGGGGTCAGTTCCGCTCGATGCGCAGCCCGTGCGATCGGAGATCGTGCAGTACGTCGGCACCGCGTGGGACGCGATCATCCAGTCCGAGATCGACGGGGAGAACGCCGTCGCCCGCACCGTGGACGCCGAACGCCCGGTGCTGAAGGACCGCTCGCTCGCGCTGCGTACGGCCCGGGCGGTCTTCGTCGAGGCCACGCCAACCCTCGACGCCGCACTCAAGGGTAAGGACCGCAAGAGCATTACGCTCGGCGTCGCCATGCCCGGAGACGTGCTGGGAAACATCGGGTCGGCGCTGGACGGGCTGCAGGAGAAGTCGTCGCACTACTACAGCGAGGACGGGCGGTATTGGTACGACACTCAGCCGTCGCTGAACCGTCTGGCCGCCGAACGTGCGGCACAACGGTCCATGGACGCGGTCCACGGCGAGGTGGCGACCCGACTCAAGCAGGTGTTCAAGGGCTCCACCGACGTCATCGCAGAGGTCCTGCACCCCGAATCCTCGTCGGATGTCGGCGAGGCCGACTATCTGCGCCTGGTAGTCGTGCCGCCGGGATACACCCACAACGGCAAGGACAAGGACTCCGGCGCCTCAAAGTGGGTGCACGACCTACTGCGCCAGCGCGGCAACGCACCCCGCTCGAACGTCAACACGATCGTGACGGTCGCCGCGGACGAGAAGCAATGGGGCACGCTTGAGTCGGCGGTGCGCTCGTACCTCGCGTGGAACTCGATCTTCAACGAAACTGCGCGGCTCGACCTGACCCAGTCCGCGGCCGCGCAGGCGCAGTCAATGCTGGAGACCTCGAACCGCACAGTCGACGACCGCCTGGCTCATACCTGGATCTGGGGTTTGCACGCGGTCCAGGACGACCCGCAGGCCCCGTTTGTCGTGGGCCAGGTGCGTGCTGATGGGCAGGAGAAAAATCTCACCAAGCGCATCGGCTCCAAGCTCGCCTCCGTCGACGCCGCTCACTCCTACATAGCGAACCGTGTTGTTCGTCTGGACATCGAGGAGTTCCTGCGAGCGCGGTGGACTCGCGGATTCATCAGCTTCACCGAGCTATGGGCCTACTACTGCCGCTACCCCTACCTCCACCGCCTGCGCGACCGATCGGTCCTCATCCGAGCTCTGGAGGAGACGCTGCTTGATGTCGCCTTCGCCGACACCGGGTTCGCGCTGGCGACCGGGTTCGACTCGACCACGGGCGACTTTCACGGGCTGGCCGTCCCCCTCGAGGACACGGAGTTCGGGCCGTTCGACGAGAAGACCCTCGTCGTACGTCCCGACCTAGCGGTCGTGCAGCGACAGCGTGAGCGCGCAACGCCGGAGCCATCCCCCGGGCCGGCACCGACGCCAGCCCCAGGGCCCCACCTCACACCCATACCCGCCACATCACTCACGCCGGCTCCGCGACCGATGGTGCCGAACGCGACGTACTCGCTCCGGCACGTCGTCGCCCCCGACGGCGACATGCCCACGGCCCTCCAGACGATCGCCCAGGAGATCCTCGACTTGCTGCGGAACGCGGGGCCGGACGTCCTCGACATCACCCTCACCGTGGATGCACAGAAGGCCGACGGATTCGACGAGAACACCGTGCGAGCTGTGAAGCAGAACGCCGACGACCTCGGGGTGACAAACAGCTCCTTCAAGGACCTGTAATGGTCTCAACGTCCGCACCCCAGCCGGTCGGGTCGCGAGTCGTCCCTCCCGATCCGTCGATCACCTCGGCGATCGGCCGCCACCACACTCTGGTCACGGCGGTCGCCGACCTCGTCGACAACAGCATCGACGCCGGCGCAACCAACATCCTGATCAGGTTTCGCATGGACGGAGCGCGTCCTGTCGGCTTGCAGGTCATCGACAACGCGTCGGGCATGGACTCGGCGGGGATCGACGACGCGATGACCTACGCGAAGAAGCGCGAATACACAGGTCGCGACCTCGGACACTTCGGCATCGGACTTAAGGCAGCGTCGCTCAGCCAGGCAAACACACTGATCGTGTGGTCGAAGCGGTACGGTTCGCCGCCGGTCGGTCGACGACTGCGCAAGGAGACCATCGACACCGGTCCCGTGGTCGAGGATTTCTCCAGCACGGACGCCAGCGAGCGTCTCGCCGACGCCAAAGTTGACTTCGTGATGGACACCGGGACGATCGTCGAGTGGGAGGGCGTGCAAACGTTCCTTACGTCCTCCCACGAGGACGAGCAGCGGGCCTGGACAAGCAGGACCACCCAGGAACTGGTCAACCACCTCGGACTCGTTCTGCATCGAATACTTGAGCGCGGCGACCTGACGATCATGGTCCAGGCCTTCGACGTGTGGCTGGATTTCGCCGGTCCACCCCGGCAAGTGACGGCCATAGATCCGTTTGACTATCGAGGCATCGGACGGGCCGGTTACCCGAAGGAAATCCCGGTCGTTCTCGACGACGCTGTCGGGACTGTACACCTCCACATCTGGCCACATTGGGACAAGGGATCGGGCTTCGTTCAGGGTGGACGCTCCGCAAGCGAATCCCAAGGGCTCTACATCTACCGCAACGATCGCCTCCTCCAGGCAGGCGGATGGAACAGCCTCGCGACTCCCAGCGCCGACCTGGCTTTCGCGCGGGTGGCATTGGACCTTACGGTCGAATTGGAGAACCACGTCGCGATCAACCCCGAGAAGGCCGGCACCACATTCGACGACGAGCTTCGCGGCGCCTTGGCCCGCGCACGCTCGGCGGACGGGTCGACGCTCGCTTCATTCCGTGACGACGCGAAACATGCGGCTAAGGTCGCCAGGCAGCGTGTCGCCTCCCCCATTGAGGCGCCGCTGCCCGGCGACGGACTCCCCGGCCGCGTGAAGGACGCGTTCGCCACGCACACGGAGCCCAACGACACCTTCCCCATCGACATCCGGTGGAGTCTTCTGCCCGATGACCAGGTCTACGACATCGACGTCGACGCGCACCGGCTCGTCCTGAACGCCAGATATCGCGCGGCCGTCGTGGGACGCAGGAGCCTCGACATCAACGACGCCCCCCTCTTCAAGGGCCTTCTTCTCCTACTCCTGGAGGATCACTTTGTCGGCACCGGCAGCGGTGCAAGGAAGAAGCGTGAGGATGCGGCGTGGCAAGCCATCCTCCTGGCAGCGATCCGGGAACAATCCGCGCGAGGAAATGAGAGTCGAGCATGAGCGATCCGTCGCCGGAGCTGAATCCGGACACCCTGGAGAAGTACTTCCGCAGCGGAACGGTGACCACGCACGTGGTGAGTGGCTCTCCCGACGTCCTCGTCAGGATCGATGGTCCCGGCCAGAAGATCTCGCTGCTGACGCCACATACCGGGATGCTCCAGGACACTGCTGAGCTGAAGCGTGTGAGCACGGGCCTCGAGACCCGGGACGGCGGCAAATGGGCCTGCATCACGGTCGATGCGCGAAACCTGTACACCGAGGCGTACGGATTGATGCTCTCGATTGCCCAGGCGATGCACGGTGGCGCGACTTTCGCTGCAGCCACGTCCGCTGCGATGACCAACATGAAGGCATTGCTCGCCGCCAAACCTCGGATCTCCGAAGAGAAGCAAGTCGGCTTGGTCGGCGAGCTTCTGCTGTTCCGTGCGCTGTTGGCGGCGTACGACGAGTACACGGTCATCGATTGGTGGTTGGGTCCGCTCGCAGAGGAGCGTGATTACGCGTTCCCGGCGTTCGACACCGAGGTCAAGACGACGCTCGGCGAATCACGGACGCATGTGATCCACGGCGCTGGCCAGCTCGAGCCGAGCCCCGGACGAGCCCTCTGGCTCCTGTCCATCCAGATCACCCGTGCAGGAGGTGACCCGAACGGGATCACTCTCCCTGGGCTGATCCAGGAGATCCGCGAACCGCTCACCACCACACGCGACCGGTTCGTGACCTATCTGGCGTCGGAAGGCTGGGAGGACGACGACGCCGCGATGTACCCGACGGCGTACGTCCTTCGAACGACGCCAGCGGCGTACCTCGTCGACGACGACTTCCCTGCCGTCACACCGAGTCGCCTGCACGCCGTGGTTCCACACAGCGATCTTGTCAGTGCCGTGACCTACCGTGTCGATGTCTCCTCGCGTACCGCGGGAGACCCGGGCAAGCCGCTAACCGCATTCATAAGTGCAGTACCCGTGCAGGAGGCATGACGTGACCGACCCGTACACCGACGCAATTGTGGGCGTCGTCCGCGGCATGAGCAAGAGCGAGCCCAAGCCCATGCTGAAACGGGTGCGGTTCGAGCTGGACGACGCGGGAGTCTCCGCCGACTACTCCGAGAAGGACCTCGTTGCGGCGATCACCTCGACCGACGTTAACAGCCCTGCGCGGTACGAGTTCCACATCCAGCTCTCGAAGTGGGACGCCGTGCGAGACGCTGCCTGGACTGACGGCACCGGAGCGTATTCGCAGGAGCGGCGGGACGCGATCCTGGGCGCCCTCGGCTTCTCCGACGAAGCACAGGCGGGGATCAACCACGCCTTTCAAGTGAATCTCTCGGGAGCCGTTGTGATCTCCGGCAAGCCCGCCGACTGGGATCCCTGGTACGAGGCCAAGCCCGATCGCTCGTTCTACTGGGACGGCTACCGGGGAGTGCTGGAGGGGAAGGGCTGGGACGCCGACGCGATCAGCGAACTCAGCCGCACCACTGATGAGGTCGTCAAGCGCCTGGCGGATCCCACCCGCGACGACCCCTACCAGTCGAAGGGTCTCGTCGTCGGTCACGTTCAATCCGGCAAAACCGCCAACTTCACTGGCGTGATCGCCAAAGCGGTCGACGCCGGGTACAAGCTGGTCATCGTCCTCACGGGCACCATCGAGCTTCTGCGCGGGCAGACCCAGCGCCGGGTCGACATGGAACTCATCGGTGAGGAGAACATCCTCGGTGGCGTGGACCGCAATAACCCTGAACTCACCGCCTCCGTCGACTACATCGGCGACGGCGACATCGACTGGTTCGACGGCAAGTTTGTCTCCTACGGCAAGGACCCCAAGGAACTGGGGATGCCCGGTATCCGGCGGCTGACCGGCGCCCATGACGATTACAAGCTGCTCAAGGCCGGTCTCGGCTACCTCGACTTCCGTCAAACCGACCACCTCGTGGACCCGGCACGACCCCTCTACGATCCGCAAAACCTCTACCGGCCGGACATCCGCATCGCGGTCGTAAAGAAGAACTCGAGAGTGCTCAAGAAGCTCGTCCAAGACCTCCAGTCGGTCAAGACCGACCTCGGCGAAATCCCCACGCTGATCATCGACGACGAGGCCGACCAGGCCTCGATCAACACCACCAGGCCCAAGAAGGACTCCGCGGAGGAGAAGGAACGCACCGCGATCAACCGCCTGATCGCACAACTTCTACGGGAGATCGCACGCGCCCAATACGTGGGCTACACCGCGACGCCATTCGCAAACGTGTTCGTCGATCCCGAGGACTCCGAGGACATCTTCCCGAAGGACTTCATCGTCAGCCTCCAGCCGCCCCCGGGATACATGGGCGGCGCAGCTTTCCACGATCTCGATCGAGACATATCGCTGGACGGAGATGACGACGAAGAGCAGACCGTCAGGAACTCGAACGAGAAGGCATACGTCCGCTCACTCATTGCGGCCCCCGACGACTCCGACGCACGGGATGCCGAGATGCTCACGGCCCTTGACGCGTACGTGCTTTCGGGTGCGATCAAGTTGCACCGGGCCGCAGTGCTCGGCAAGCCGAAACTGTTCCGCCACCACACCATGCTCGTCCACGAGTCGGTGAGGACGGCCGAGCACGCGATCCTCGCCGACGACATTCGCCGCGTCTGGAAGTCCGCGGGCTACGACCTGCCTATGGGGCTGAAGCGACTCCAAGACCTGTGGAGCAACGACTTTGGGCGAGTGACTGAGGCGCGCGGCGCGAACGAACCTGTCTTCAAGAAGTTCGCCGACTTGATTCCCTACGTCGGCCACGCGGTCGACAAGATTCAGGAGGGTGTCAACCCAGTCGTCATCGTCAACGGAGTCGCAGAGAAGGACTACCAGCAGGACGACATCAACTTCCAGGCGCGCGACGTTTGGAAGATCCTCGTCGGCGGCGCCAAACTCTC
>JAPKDO010000470.1 GCA_028822535.1 Acidimicrobiales bacterium | reverse complement strand
CGCCGCCGCCGGCCGAGATCCCGGTGATCACGGCACCGTTGCCACCACCGCTCGCAGGGACGCTCAGTGCGATCGGCATGGCCGAATCGCCGTCGAGCGTTCCGACGAGATCGCCCGACGTCACCGTCCCGGTCACCCGGGTGAGGGCGCCGAGTCCGGGGTCGCCCGCACCGGTCGTCGAGGTGGCGGGACGCTCGGACCCCGTCGCCGGCGTCGCGTCGTCGGCGCTGGTGCTGGATGGCGTGCACGCGGTCGCACCGAGGACGAGCGCCAGCGCGAGGACGGGAATCGGAGTCGGGATACGCACGGCGGGAGTCTGCCCCGAGCCGCCGACGCGCGGGCGACGACGCCCGAGACGGCCGATAGGTTGCCCGCATGACTCCGGCAGCGGGAACGACCGACGAGACAACCGACGCACCGAGCCTCTCGACGATCGGGGCGCTGCGGGAGTCCGGCTGGGTGTCGCGGCCGGTGAAGGAGGAGGTGCGCCGGAACGCCGTCGCGAAGATCCGCACCGGCGAGCCGCTCTTCGCTGGCGTGATGGGGTACGAGGAGACTGTCATGCCCCAGCTCGAGAACGCGCTACTGGCGGGCCACGACGTGATCTTCCTGGGTGAGCGCGGTCAGGCCAAGACCCGGATGATCCGCTCGCTGACCGGATTGCTCGACGAGTGGATGCCGATCGTGAAGGGGTCGGAGATCAACGACGACCCCTACGAGCCGGTGTCGCGTTACGCCAAGGACCTCGTCGAGGAGAACGGTGACGAGACCGAGATCGACTGGGTCCACCGCGACGCTCGTTTCGGCGAGAAGCTCGCCACGCCCGACACCGCGATCGCCGACCTCGTCGGCGAAGTCGACCCGATCAAGGTCGCCGAGGGTCGCTACCTGTCCGACGAGTTGACGCTCCACTACGGGTTGGTCCCGCGCACCAACCGTGGCCTCTTCGCGATCAACGAATTGCCGGACCTCTCCGAGCGCATCCAGGTCGGCCTCCTCAACGTCCTCGAGGAGCGCGACGTCCAGATCCGCGGCTACAAGGTTCGACTCCCGATCGACGTCATGTTGCTGGCGTCGGCCAACCCGGAGGACTACACCAACCGCGGCCGCATCATCACACCGTTGAAGGACCGCTTCGGCAGCCAGATCCGCACGCACTACCCGCTCGACATCGAGACCGAGATGGAGATCGCCGCGCAGGAGATCACCCCGCTCGACGCCGACGGCGTACAGGTCCGTATGCCCGAGTACATGAGCCAGATCGTGACGACGCTCTCGCACCTCGCCCGCGAGTCGCCGCACGTCAACCAGCGCTCCGGCGTGTCGGTCCGTCTCACGGTGTCCAACCACGAGGTGCTGATCGCCAACGCCGCTCGACGGGCGCTCCGCCACGGCGAGGACGTCGTCGTGCCACGCGTCTCGGACCTCGATGCGCTGGCTGCCTCCACGATGGGCAAGATCGAGATCGAGTCACTCGACGACGGTCGTGACGAAGCGGTCGCCGGCCACCTCGTGATGTCGTCGGTGCTGACCGTGTTCCGTGAGCGCACCGATCCCGCCGTGCTCCGCGACGTGCTCGAGGCGTTCGAGGGCGGCCGGGTGGTCGACACCGGCGAGGACGTGACGTCGGCCGACCTCGCCACGATCGTGGACGAGTTGCCTGGGTTGAAGGGACCGGTCGCCTCGCTCACCGGCGGCGACGAGACCTCGGGGGCGGTCGCCGCCGCGGTCGAGTTCCTGCTCGAAGGCCTCCATCTCGGCAAGCGTCTCAACAAGGACCACGTCGGAGCACGCGCCAGTTATCGCGCGAGAGGCTGACCCGTCCGGCCCAGGAAATCTCCGGGGTATCCACCTTTTGCGGACTTCGGTCGATCACGCTGTTCATCAGTAGATGGGTCCATGATCGAAAGGGGATTCCCATGAACAAGTCCGAACTGGTTGGTGCGATCGCAGAAGCCAGCGGTGAGTCGAAGGCTGCCGTCGGTGCTGTGCTCGATGCATTCGAGAGCGTGGTGACCGATGCGGTCGCCGGCG
>JAPKDO010000126.1 GCA_028822535.1 Acidimicrobiales bacterium | reverse complement strand
GCCCGACGCGGAGATCGGCTTCGGGTTGGTCCGCGACAGCGGGGGCCTTCGCAGCCGCCGGCATGTCCGGCACGACGTCGGGCTCGGGATCGGGCTCCGATCCGGTCTCCGGTTCAGTATCGGACGCCACGACCTCCATGGCCGAGGCTGCTGCGAGCGTCGCCGCCGCTGCCCGGGCGTCGCCGGCATCGTCGGCTGTCGTGGTGCCGGCGGTCGGGTCCGACCCGGGGAGATCCTCGACGGCCGGGGTCTGACTGGTCCTTTCGGGATGATTCCCGGTGGCGTCCCACTCGTCGAGCCGTTCTCGGATCACCTTCAGCGGGAGGAAGTGGTCACGCTGCTGGGTCAAGATCCACTGCAGGCGTTCGATGTCCGCGTCGTAGAACTTCCGGTAGCCCGACGGGGTCCGTTCGGGGTCCAACAACCCCTGCGATTCGAGGAAGCGGATCTTCGAGATCGTGACGTCCGGGAAGTCCTCCTGCACGAGGGACAGGACTTCACCGATCGAGAGGTGCGCGCGGTCCGCCATGCAAGCGCTCAACCGTCGCCGTGGAGGAAGACGAGCTTGAACGAGCCGATCTGGAGTTCGTCGCCGTCGCGCAGCGGGGCTTCATCGACGCGGTTGCGGTTGACGTATGTGCCGTTGAGAGATCCCGCGTCTCGCATCGTGTAGTCGCTGCCCGAGCGCGTGATCTCGACGTGTCGCCGTGAGACCGTGACGTCGTCGAGGAAGATGTCGCTCTCGGGATGCCGTCCGGCCGTCGTCACGTCGCCGTCGAGGATGTAGCGGCTCCCGGCATTGCGACCCCGGCGGACGACGAGCGCGCCCACGCCCGACGGGATCTCGTGCAGGTCGAGCCCGGCGTCGTCGGGCTCGTTCGTGTGGTCGGGGTCGAACGTGATGGTGCTGTCGTCGGCCGAGCGTTGCTCGAGCGCACCCCCGCACGAGGAGCAGAAGTTCGCTCCAAGCGGATTCGCATGCCCGCAGCGGTTGCAGAATACGTCGGCCATCGGATCAGCCGTCGATGAGCGCCCGGTAGGCGGTGGCGTCGAGGAGACCGTCGGCACCGGCATCGCCCGTGTCGACCTCGAAGATCCAGCCGTCTCCGTACGGATCGTCGTTGAGACGCTCGGGCGTCTCGGACAGGTCGTCGTTCACGGCGGTGATCGTCCCGGAGACCGGCGCGTAGATGTCCGAGACCGACTTCGTGGACTCGACCTCGGCGATGGCATCGCCGGCCTTCACTGCCGCACCGACGTCGGGGAGGTCCACGAACACCACGTCGCCGAGCGCGTCCTGGGCGTAGTCGGTGATGCCGACGCGGACCGTCGCGCCGTCGGTTCGGAGCCACTCGTGGTCGGACGAGTACCGGAGGTCGTCAGGCACGTTCATGGCGCGGAGGCTACCCGAAAGACCCTCAACCATCGGTTGACGGTGAGGTCCGGGCGGCCTCAGCGGCCAGGGCTGCCCGATCGGCACGGCCTTCGGCGAGCGCCGTGCGCCCCAATGGGACGTAGAGGGCCAGCGAGTAGTAGCTCAACACGAGGCCGGGAATCGCCGCCGCCCATGCGAGAAACCCGTACACGTCGGCGAACGACGTGTCGCTCTGGCTGAGCAGGAATCCCGGGAACACGCCCATGAGCAGGAAGGTCGCGGTCTTGCCGATCCAGGTGACGTCGATGCGTCGTGCCCCGGCGGCGGCGAGGGCGAGCGTGGCCACGGCGATGGACACTTCGCGGACCAGCACGAGAATCGCGATCCAGGTCGGGACCGACCCGTCGATCAGGATCGACCCCACGCCGACGAAGAACAGCAGACGGTCGGCGACCGGGTCGAGGATCTTGCCGACGTTGGAGACCTGGTTCAGACGGCGGGCGAGGTAGCCGTCGACCCAGTCGGTCGAACCGATGCCGACCAGCAGCCAGCCCGCTGCAAAACGGTCATCCTGTCCGAACAGCAGGTACACGAACACCGGAAGCAGGAGGAGCCGAACGAGCGTGATGGCGTTCGGGATCGTCAGGATCCGGTCTTCGTCCGACATCGGAGCGCTGTGCCCGGCTTCGACCATGTGACGAGAGTGTCACACTGACGACCATGGCGACCGTCTTCACCAAGATCATCGACGGCGAGTTCCCGGGGCGGTTCGTGTGGCGCGACGACCGTTGCGTCTCGTTCCTGTCGATCAACCCGCTCCAGCACGGACACGCGCTCGTCGTCCCCATCGTCGAGGTCGACCATTGGCTCGATCTCGATCCCGAGCTCAACGGCCACCTGATGACGGTGAGCCAACACGTCGGCCAGGCACAACAGACCGCGTTCTCGCCGGTACGCGTGGGTCTGATGATCGCCGGGTTGGAGGTTCCCCACGTACACCTCCACGTGGTGCCCATCAACGGGGTCCACGACCTCGATTTCGCCAACGCCGCCCGGGATCCCGATCCGGCGGACATGGACGCCGCCCAGGCCTCGATCCTGGGCGCGCTCCGCGATGCGGGGCACGACCCCGGCTGCTGATCTGGTCCGCCCCGGTCGGTCAGGCGTCGACGCGCTCGGCTTCCTCGATCAGGTCCGGGCCGTTGTTGCGCACGTTGTTCACCTGCGTCGACACAGGCGTGGTCGTCAACAGGTCGTTCGGTGCCGGAACGAGCAGTTGGGAGAGCAGGTCGAGGTCGTCGTTGTCGCGATCGAGCCATGTGGCCCAGTCGTCCTGGCCCAGGATCACGGGCATCCGGTCATGGATCGGCGCCATCGTGTCGTTCGGCGTCGTCGTGATGATCGTGACCGATCGCAACGGATCCTGCTCGTTGTCGGGACCCCGCCACACCGACCACAGCCCGGCGAACGCGAGCGGCGTACCGTCGGCGGAACGCATGAACATCGGTTGCTTCGGGCTCTTCTTGCCCTTCGACGGGTCGAGCTTCTGCCATTCGTAGAAGCCGTCGGCCGGGATGAGGCACCGACGTTTCTTGTACGACGACTTGTACGCGTTCTTCTCGGGCAGCGTCTCGGCGCGGGCGTTGATCATCCGCGAGCCGATCTTGGCCTCCTTCGCCCACGAGGGGATCAGCCCCCAGAAGAACGCGTCGAGGTGGCGTTCGTCCTCGTGTTCGATGACCGCGAACACGTCCTGGGTGGGCGCCACGTTGAAGTTGGCTCGGGGACCCGCTGGCGGCTCGTCCCCACCGTTCTCGTCAGTCGAAGGCTGGAGCACCGTCTCCGCGACCTTGTCGACGCCGAAGTAGTCGGCCAACTCATCAGGGGTCGACGACGAGACGAAGCGTCCACACATGCGAGGGACGGTAGCGCCGTACCCGCTCCCCCTGTCACGCTTGGCGCATGACCGATCTCGATGTCGTCCTGTTCGGCCCGACGGGTGTCACCGGGCGTGAGGTCGCCCGCCATCTCGCCCGTCGGGCGTCCGCGGTCGGCCTTCGATGGGGCGTGGCGGGGCGCGACCGCGGCCGGATCGACGAGGTCCTGGCCGCCATCGATGCCGAACCCGACCAGATCCTGCTCGCGGATGCGAAGGATCAAGACAGCATCGATGCCATGGCGGCGTCGACGACGGTGATCGCCAACCTCGTCGGGCCCTACGCCCGCTACGGCGAGCCCGTGTATGCCGCGTGCGCGCGACACGGCACCCATGAACTCGACCTCACCGGTGAGACCGACTGGGTCCGCGCCATGATCGACGCCTACGACGACGAGGCGACGGAGTCGGGGGCCAAGATCGTGCCGACCGCCGGCTTCGAGGCCCTGCCGTTCGATCTCGGCGCCCTCCTCGCCGCCCAGACGCTGCACGAACGCACCGGCGACCCGGTCGTGGACGTCGACGTGGCGGTGTCCATGTCGTCGACCACGTCGATGGCAAGGCTGACCGACGCCGTCTCGGGTGGGACCTTCATCAGCGGCGTGGAGGCGATCCAGCGCGGCCCCGGTGCGGACTTCACCGATCCCTACGTCCTCGACCCGGCATCGTCGACCGCGAGCGGCCGCTACGACCTGCGTCCGCGCAAGCATTCGGCCACCCGGCAGTGGCTGGCACCGATGTTCCCGTCGCCATTCCTCAACCCCGCCGTGGTCCACCGCAGCGCCGCACTCCTGCGGGACTCGGACGATCCGCTCTTCGCTCCGGGCTTCCGCTATCGGGAAGGAACGGTCACGGAAGCGACGGTGCCAAAGCCTGCGGCCTCGGCGACAGCGATGGCGCTGTCGGTCATGTCGCTCGGCATGGGGGTCGCGGGCCGTCTGCCCAGCGCCGTTCGCACGCCGATGACGGATTTCCTCCTCAAGGTCGGACCGAAGGCGGGTACCGGACCCAAGCCCGAGGATCTCGACGCCTGGTCGTATCGGCTCGACGTCCGCGCCACCGACGCCCGCGGCGCCACCCAGGACGTGCTGGTCGAGGCCGACGGCCACCCCGGCTACAAATCGACCGCCACCATGGTCGGCGAGGCAGCGTTGGCGCTCGCGGATTCGATGTCGGGTGTCCCCGACGGCGCTGGGTTCCTGACTCCTGCGACCGCGCTGGGGCTCGCGAGCCTCGACCGGCTGGAAGAAGCCGGCGTACGATTCACCGCCATCTGACGAGGTCCCGACGTCGGAGGGAACAGATCGTGTGCGTGACCGGGTTCCCGATCTGTGCGCTCCTCCGCTCCTCCTTCGATGCTTGAACCGGACCATTCCCCCACCTGGCGGTCGCCCCGCGACATCCCTGGGGTGGTGCTCCATCGCCCGCACCTCCGCCGGACGCTCCTGACGGCGGTCATCGTCGGCACCGTGCTGTTCGCCATCAACCAACTCGACGTGGTGGTCGGCGGCGACGCCTCGATCATGACGTGGGTCAAGGTCGCCCTGACGTACCTCGTGCCATTCGTGGTCTCGAACCTCGGGATCGTCTTCGCGACGCAAGAGCAGGCGTCTTGAGAGTCGCCCGACCGATCCTCGGCGTCGTCCTGGTTGCCATGGCACTCGGGCAGGCGTCGAACCTGTCCGCGTTCGTCGAGATCGTGGGGACCTACGACCTCGGCGGTGAGACCATCGCGCGCATCTCGAGCGCGGCGCTCCTGATCGGTGAGCTCGTCGGTGGCGTCGGCCTGCTCGCCCGCCGCCGCCAGGCTGCGCCGATCGCAGTCATCGTCGCCGCAGCGTGGACGATCGTCGGGGTACAGGCGTTCGCGCGTGGGCTCGACGTTCCCAACTGTGGATGCTTCGGCACCCATCTGAGCCAGCCACTTCGATGGTGGGTACTCGTCCAGGATGCCGAGTTCGTCGCGCTGGCCTGGTGGGTCCGGCGACGGTGGCCCGCCTCGACGCCGGACCCTCGGCCCGCGGATGACCTCGCCGTTGCTCAGTAACAGGCCCAGAGGTTCGGCTCACCCTGGAGGTGCACGATTCCCTGGCCCCCGGCTCCGATGCACGCCTCGATGGCATCCGATTCCGTCGCCTCCCACACGTTTGCATGAGCCGAACGCGACACCAGACGGACCGCAGTGCACTCCGGGTCGCCGTAGAAGGTCGTCTGCGCCGGCAAGAACTGCGGGCTGGTCCCGTCGGTGAGCACGAAATAGCCCGCCGATCGCGTCTCGAAACAGCCCGCCCTGGCGAGTGAACTGTCCGAGACTGGCTGGCACTCGTCGTCGAACGTGGCGTCCTCCCCCGCGACGGGCCCACCAGGCACACCGTCGCCATGTTCCTCGTGCGCGGGGAGCGAGCGAGACGAGACGGTCATCAACCGATACGAGTCCGTCGGCACGTGTCGATGACAGATCTCGATCCGGTCCGGCGGCGCCGCCGACGCCGGAGTGGCGCCGACGCCGATTCCGACCAGCACCATCGTCACTGCGACGGCCGCCCGCACGAGCCGCCTGCTCATGGAGCTTCCCGGCTCGGCCGTCGTGGCGTGGTCCCTGTGTCCTGACATCCCAGTCTCCCCGATCGGCGCAAAGTGCCTGATACGTGCCATATCGGCAGTTCATGAAGAAACCTTGATCGATTCGTCGACGATTCTTCGCCGCTACCGTGACCGCGGTGACAGACCGCAAGCCACCGGGCGTGCGCTGGCAGACGTGGATCGACCGACAGATCGACGAGGCGCGAGAACGAGGCGACTTCGATGACCTGGCCGGCTCCGGCAAGCCGATCCCTGGCCTCGGCCAGACACGGGACGAGCTCTGGTGGGTTCGGGCGAAGCTGAAGCGCGAGGAGATCGAACACCTCCCCCCGACGCTGGCGATCCTGCGGGACCGCGAGGCTGCGATCGAGGAAGCACTCGCCACGCCCGATGTCGATCAGGCGCGCGCGATCCTGCAGTCCATGAACGACCGGATTCGCTACGAGAACTCACACGTCGTGACCGGTCCCCCGTCGACCGCGGTGCCGATCGACGTCGAACGCGTCCTGGAACGTCACCACTCGGCCGGAGGCGCGACCTGAGGCCGGAACGACGGGAGCCGGCCCATGGGCCGGCTCCTGTCGTTCTTGCGTCGGGCTGGGGAGATTCGAACTCCCGACCTCTTGACCCCCAGTCAAGCGCGCTAACCAAGCTGCGCCACAGCCCGTGGGAGCGGTCAATCTAGCGGCGGGCGTGGACCTCGCCGGAATCCTGTTCAGTGGAGGCGTTTACGAAGGGGTCCGACGCCCGGGCCCTCGAGCGCGTCGACTGCGTCGGCGCGGCCGAGGAGTGCCAGGAGGATCGACGTGCTCGAGCCCGAGACCTCGGCGCCACTCCCCCACGACCAGGCCTGGTCGTCGGTCATGAACCGGGTGCCATACCGGTGCTTCGTGGGCGAGACGAGGCTCGCCTTCCGACCCACGGACAGGTCGAGCGCCGGGCGGACGACAGCCGGCTCCACGTCGTGATCGAGACCGAGCGGCCGGGCGATGTCCTGACCGTGGGTGATGACGTCAGCGAGCTGAGCCACCAACCCGACGATCGGTGGAGAGAACGGGTTGTCGGCGTTGTCGCGCAGGTCTGCGACGATCGCCTCCGTCGGCCGTTTCGCCAGCTCCCGAGCGGCGACCGCGTTCGCCCCGTCGAACCCTCGGTGGCGGAGCATCAGCCGGCCGAAGGCGAGCTTCGGGTAGCTCCAGCCGGCGGTCAGGTGCGCGGCGACGTCGCGAACGGTCCATCCGTCGCAGAGGCTGGGCGACGCCCACTGCGCGGCGTCGAGACCATCGAGCAGATCGGCGACGCGCCGCCGCTCGCCTGCGATGAGATCGAGGGTCGTCACAGGAGCCATCCGATCAACTGCACGAGTCGCCAGCCGAGGTAGGCCACGACGAACACGAGCATCAATTTGAAGTGCCACGGAACAGGCGGCACCTCGGCGGGCGGCTCCGGGTCGGCCACGTGATGACCTTCGGGACAGTCGCCCCCGTCGTCGAGAGTGTTCGGGTTGTAGAAGCGGTCACATGCCGGGCAGAAGGGCACGTCAGCTCCCGAGCACGTTGGCGAGCCGCGATGAGACGGGTCGTCCGACGAGGCCGCCGACGTCCTGGGCGATCGCCACCATTGCCTCCAGGTCGATGCCGGTGTCGATCCCGAGCCCGTCGCACAGGTGGACCAGATCTTCGGTCGCCAGGTTTCCGCCCGCCCCGGCAGCGAACGGCGACCCGCCGAGGCCACCGACTGCGGTGTCGAACGCGGCGACGCCGAGGAGCAGCGCAGCGAAGGCGTTGGTCAACGCTGTTCCTCTGGTGTCGTGCAGGTGGAGCCGCACCCGGGGACCGACGGCGGTGATCACATCCGCCACCCGCTCTGGCGTGGCGATGCCCGTCGTGTCGGCGAGCGTGATGTGGGTGCTCCCCGCCTCTTGGACCCGTTCGACGATGTGGGCCACGTCGAAGGGGCCGATGGCCTCGTCGTAGGGCGATCCGAACGCACAGGAGATGACGGTGTCGATCTCGAGGTCCCCGGCGGCTTCGACGATCGCGCCGACCGCCTCGACCGACTCGTCGGTCGACTGGTTCACGTTGGCCTGCGAGTACGTCTCGGATGCCGAGACCGTCACTGTGAGGGCATCGGCGCCGGCAGCGCGCGCCAACTCGGCCCCCTTCACATTGGGGACCAACGCCCACCGGCGGGCGCCACTGTCGCCGGCGAGGCCGGCGAACACCTCGTCGGCACCGGCCATGGCCGGGACGGCCTTCGGCGACACGAACGCTGCGGCTTCGACGTCGACGACTCCGGCGGCGACGAGCGACCGCACCAGGCGGACGCGTGCTCCGACAGACACCGGCGCTTCGGGTTGCAGTCCGTCGCGAGGTCCCACCTCACGGATCGAGATCGAATCCGGGAGATCCCAGCTCACGCAGGACTCATCCGGGATTCGGTGCGGTCGATCACGACCCACGATCTTGCCGCGCGGTCGGGGCCTCGACCCAGCCGACGCGTCGGCGGTTCAGGAACGGCGGATGGCGAGGATGGCCGTGTCGTCGTCGACCGGTTCGGTCGCGAAGTCCTTCGCCGCCTCGAGCAGGCTCTTGCAGAGCACATCGGGCGGCACGCCCGGGTCGCGACGCAGCGTGTTGGCGATGCGTTCCTCGCCGAAGAACTGGTCGCCGGAGCGAGCCTCGGCGAGGCCGTCGGTGTAGAGCAGCACCAGGTCGCCCGGATCGAGATCGATCTCCTTCGAGTGATAGCTGGCGTCGGGATCGAGCATCAGCAGAGGCCCGGTCGCCCGCAGCGGGCGGACCTCCTTGGCGTGCCAGAGCCATCCGGCCGGGTGCCCGGCCGAACAGACGCGGAGCGTGCCCGATTCGGTGTCGAACACCACCACGCAGAGCGAGATGAACTCCTCCACCCGCTCGAGCGCCGACATCTGCGAGTTCAGCTCCTCGAGCGCCTGGGCAGGATCGCGGTACTGCCGGAGGAACACGCGCAGGAGGTACTTGGCCTGGAACGCGGTGATCGACGGTTCGATGCCGTGACCGGTGACGTCGCCGATGACGGCGGCGATGCGCGTGGGCGACACCCGGAACACGTCGTAGAAGTCGCCGGCCATGAGCCCGGTGCCGGCCTCGTAGACCCGGCCGAGTTCGAATCCGGGGAAGTCGGGGAGTTCGTCGGGAGCGAGGCGCGCCGCCCATTTCTTGGGCGCGAGCTCGTCCTGGGACAACACCTCCTCGGCCTTGCGTTCGATCTGTGTCCGGTCCTCGGCGATCCGGGCCACCTTGCGGAAGTCCCGGCTGTAGACGATCGACACGATGACCGGTACGAGGATGAACCCGAACAACGCCTCGGACTCGGGTGTCCCGACGATGGCGACGACGCCGCAGGCGACGGCCAGGACGCCGTAGAGCACCGAGGCGTGGAGTTCCTTGCGGAACGAGGCGCGGGCCAGGACGGACTGATCGGATGCCGCGCCGTACTCACCCTCGACGCGCTGCCAGGAGACCTGGTGGCGCATGGCGGAACGGCCCCAGACAACCGCCGCAGCCACGCAGGCGATCGCGACGAGCGCGAGGATCGGTTGCTCCATGGTGCGGGTCAGGGTAACGCCCGAGGCAGCCGAGACCGTTGACGTCCCGTGTCAGGGCTGTGAGTTGTCACCGCTTTTCGGGAATTCTCAGTCCCGCTTGCGCACCCGGAGCTTGAGTGGTGTGGCGCCGAGATCGAACGCTTCGCGCAGCGACCGTTCGAGGTACCGGACGTAGGTCTTCGGCAGTTCTCGGTTGGCGAAGAGCGTGAACGTGGGCGGGTTGGCCGCACCCTGGAGGGCATAGAGGACGCGGGCGCCGTGCGGAGCCGGCTGGGCCTGCTGCGCGGCCCGGATCACGTCGTTGACCTTCTTGGTCGGCACCCGGGTCTCGTAGGCCTCGATCGCACTGCCGAGCGCGGGATACAGCCGCTGGACGCCCTTGCCGGTCAGCGCCGAGACCTGCAGCACCGGCGACTCACCGATGAAGTGGAGGCGCTCCCCCACCTGGTACATCACGTCGTCGCGCTGTTCGGCGTCGGTCACCTCCCACTTGTTGAGGAGGACGATGACCGGGCATCCGGACAGATCGACGCGCTCGGCGAGGCGGAGGTCCTGCGCGGTCACGCCTTCGGTCGCATCGATGACGAGGATGGCGATATTCGCCTTGTCGACGGCCTGGAGCGCACGGACGACCGAGTAGTACTCGGTGCCGTCGTCGACCTTGGAGCGTCGCCGCATCCCCGCCGTGTCGACGAAGCGGATCATCCCGTCCTCGGTTTCGACGACGGTGTCGATGGTGTCGCGCGTGGTGCCGGGCATGTCGTGCACGATCGACTGCTCCTCCCCGGCCAGCCGATTGAAGAGCGTCGACTTGCCGACGTTCGGCCGGCCGACGATC
This sequence comes from Acidimicrobiales bacterium, assembly GCA_028822535.1. Lineage (GTDB taxonomy): Bacteria > Actinomycetota > Acidimicrobiia > Acidimicrobiales > Salinilacustritrichaceae > Salinilacustrithrix. The sequence goes on along the minus strand of JAPKDO010000126.1, from coordinate 572 downwards.
GCCACGGCGATCTCGTCGCCCTCGATCCAGTTCTCGTCCGCCTCCTCGACCTCGGACTCCTCGGGGATCATCGTCAACAACTCGTCGAGCAGGTCGGCGGAGCCGGGGCCGTGCAGCGCGCTGAGCGCGCGGGGCTCCCCGAGGCCGAGTTCCATGAAGTCCCAGATCAGGTTGTTCCGACGCGGATCGTCGATCTTGTTGACGACGAGGAGCACCGGCTTGTTCTTGCGCCGCAGGACCGCAGCGGCTCGGGCATCGTCCTCGGTCACGCCGGTCGTGCCGTCGACCACGAAGATCACGATGTCGGAGTCCTCCATGGCCTTCTCGGACTGTCGGGAGACCTTCTCGTCGAGCGCGCTCCCACCCGGAAGCCAACCGCCCGTGTCGACGATCTCGAGATTCCGGCCGGTCCAGTCGATCGGCACGACCTTCCGGTCGCGTGTGACCCCGGCCTGCTCCTCGACGATGGCGGTGCGACGCCCGGCGAGGCGGTTGACGAGCGTGGATTTCCCCACGTTGGGCCGGCCGACGATGGCGACGCGAGCGGTCATGGCGCGATGGGTTCCAGTGCA
>JAPKDO010000003.1 GCA_028822535.1 Acidimicrobiales bacterium | reverse complement strand
GTTTCGGTCGACCGAAACCTAGGTTTCCTGTCTCCCGGAACGACCCGGCAGACGTATGGAAACCCCTGACGCGATCTCCAAGTCCGAGCGCGAACTCCTCAAAGCGGTGTACCGGCTGTCCATCGGCGCCAAACGGCCCGATGACGTCTCTCCGTCCGCGCACACGGGAGACATCGCCGACCGCCTGAGTCTGTCGCCGTCGACGGTCACGACCGCCATCAAACGTCTCGCCGATCGCGCGCTCGTCGATCACAAGCCCTACAAGGGTGTCGAGTTGACCGAGACCGGCAGCCGCATCGCTGTCGCCACGATCCGTCGCCACCGGATCGTCGAGCGGTTCCTCGCCGACATGCTCGGCTATGCGTGGAACGAGGCCGATCGGCTCGCTGCGAGCTTCGAACACGAGCTCCCCCAAGAGGTCGAGGACCGACTCTTCGTCGCCCTCGACCGCCCGGAGACGTGCCCACACGGTTTCCCCATCCCCGCACCCGAGGTGCGCGAGATCCCGTCGCTGCCCCCGCTGTACTCGCTCGAGCCGGGCGATGTCGCCATCGTCGCCGTCCCCGGCTCCACCGATCCCGACGTCGTCGCGTTCCTCGATCAACTCGGGCTCCGCCCGGGTGGGCGGGTCGAGGTGCGGGAGAAACACCCGTTCGACGGACCGCTCGTGCTCACGATCGACGGACCGGACGGCGACACGGTCCGCACGCTCGGCTCAACTGTCGCCAACCAGGTCTTCGTCCAGCGCGAGGTCATTGCGCCGCACGCCGTAGTCGCAAATCCCTAATCAGCCACGAACAGGAGAATTCACGTGGAAGCCATCCCCTACCTCGCCTTGGTGAGCGCACTGGCCGGTCTCGGCCTCGCCGCGTTCTACTTCGGTGCGGTCAAGAAAGAGAGTTCGGGCAACGCCCGGATGACCGAGCTGATGGAGGAGATCGCCCTCGGCGCTCGCGCCTTCCTGAAGCAGGAGTACACCTACGTCGCTGCGTTCGTCGCGGTCATGGCCGTCCTCATCGCCGTCTTGGTCGTCCCCCTCGGTGCGGTGACCTACATCTTCGGTGCCGTGCTCTCGGCCCTCGCCGGCTACGTCGGTATGACCGTGGCCACGATGGCCAACGCCCGCACGACCGAGGCCGCCCGCTCGGGCGGCCCGGCCAAGGCCTTGCCCCTCGCGTTCCGCGGCGGCGCGGTCATGGGCTTTTCGGTCGCGGGTCTGGCACTCGCCGGCCTGGCCATCGTCTACATCGTCTTCATCGGCATCGGTGAGAGCGACGACGGCTTCGAGTTGCTGACCGCCTTTGGTCTCGGTGCCTCGTCGATCGCCCTCTTCTCCCGCGTCGGTGGTGGCATCTACACCAAGGCCGCCGACGTCGGCGCCGACCTCGTCGGCAAGGTCGAAGCCGGCATCCCCGAGGATGACCCCCGCAACCCGGCCACCATCGCCGACAATGTCGGCGACAACGTCGGCGACGTCGCGGGCATGGGCGCCGACCTCTTCGAGAGCTACGGCGGCTCGATCGTGGCCCCGATGGCGCTCATCGCCTTCACCGCGTTCTCCATCGACGCCAACGAGACCACGGCCAACCTGCTCGGAAACGACTTCATCCTTCCGCTCCTGTTGTTCCCGTTCGGTGTCGCCTTCATCGGCATGATCGCCTCGATCATTGGTTCGTTCCTGGTCAAGACCGGAGACTCCACCGACATCCACGATCTGAGCAAGGCCCTCCATCGCGGAACCAACGTCGCCATGGGCATCACCATCGCCGGCGTGCTCGGCCTCGGCGCCTGGCTCTTCACCACCGACAACGGCTTCGACAGCTTCTGGGGTCTCCCCGTGTCGGTCATCGGCGGCCTGCTCGTCGGCTTCGCCATCGGCAAGGTCGCGGAGATCTGGACCTCCGATCAGTTCGGCCCGGTCAAGGGCATCGCGTCTGCGTCGGAGACCGGCCCGGCGACGACGATCCTCAAGGGCATCTCGGGCGGCATGCTGTCCGTCGGCGCTTCCGTGGTGCTCATCGGCATCGGCATCATCGTCGCCATGTACGGCGGCCATCAGGCCTTCCCCGATGCGGCGCAGGAGCTCGGCGGCATCTACGGCATCGCCGTGGCCGCCGTGGGCATGCTGGCCACCACGGGCGTCGTCGTCTCCGTCGACGCCTACGGTCCGATCGCCGACAACGCCGGCGGCATCGCCGAGATGGCCGAGCTGGACCCGGGCGTACGCGACGTCACCGACGCGCTCGACTCGCTCGGCAACACGACGGCCGCCGTGGCCAAGGGCTTCGCCGTCGGTTCCGCGGCCCTCACCGCGCTGGCGTTGTTCAAGACGTTCGAGGTGGCGCTCGTCCAGGCCGCTCCGATCGACTCGCAGTTCATCGCTGATGGCGGTCTCAACCTCAACGTCGGCGACGTCGACGTCTTCATCGGTCTCTTCCTCGGCGCCATGTTGCCGTTCGTCTTCGCGGCGCTCACGATCGACGCCGTCGGTCGTGCCGCCAACGAGATGATCGAAGAGGTCCGTCGCCAGTTCCGTGAGATCCCCGGCCTGCGTGAGGGCAAGGAGGGCGTCAAGCCCGACTCGGCCACCTGCGTCGCCATCTCCACCAAGGCCTCGCTGAAGGAGATGATCATCCCCGGCGCCCTCGCGGTCGTCGTCCCGCTGGTCATCGGCTTCATCGACGTCGACACCCTCGGCGGCTTCCTCGCCGGCGCCCTGGTCACCGGCTTCTGCCTGGCCATCTTCATGTCCAACGCCGGTGGCGCCTGGGACAACGCGAAGAAGTACATCGAACAGGGCAACCACGGGGGCAAGGGCTCCGACCCGCACAAGGCTGCCGTCGTCGGCGACACCGTCGGCGACCCGTTCAAGGACACGTCCGGTCCGGCCATGAACATCCTGCTCAAGGTCATGACCATCGTGTCGCTGGTGTTCGCTTCCGCGTTCGTGTGATCGCGTAACTCACAGCACACCACCACGAACCTGGTTCTGGTCCGTCCAGATCGTGCTCCGGCACGATCTGGGCGGGCCAGGACACGTTTTCGGGCCAGAACGCCCCAACGGGCGGCGATCGCGTACCGTCCGACGTCGTGAAGATCGATGTCGTCTTGACCTCCGGGCCGCCCGACGTGCGTGCCCTCTCCCGATCGCTCCACGATGCCGGTGTCGACGGCATCGCCACGGTCGAGGGGCCACACGACGTCTTCTTCCCGCTGGTGCAGGGCAGCGCCGTCGAGGGCCTCGACATCGCCTCCTACGTCGCGATCGCGTTCCCTCGCTCGCCGGTTCATCTCGCGCATGCCGCGTGGGATCTGCAGAGCCTGTCCGGTGGCCGATCCCGCCTCGGCCTGGGCACCCAGGTGCGCGCCCACGTCGAGCGCCGTTACGGCGCCGACTTCGACCGACCCGCGGCGCGTATGGCGGAGTGGGTCGGCGCAACCCGAGCCATCTTCGACTGTTGGCAGAACGGGGCGCGGCTGGACTTCGACGGCGAGTTCACCCAGCACACCCTCATGCCACCGTTGTTGTCGCCCCCTCCGCTCGCCAGTGGGCCGCCACCGATCCTCGTCGGCGCCCTCGGACCGACGATGGTCGAGATGACGACCGCCGTCGCCGACGGGATCGTCCTCCACCCGATGACCTCCGAAGGGTTCCTCCGTGCGATGGTCGACGAGCGCATCGACGCCGGGCTCTCGGCCGCTGGCCGGTCGCGAGAGCGCTTCGAGGTCGTCGGTGGGTGCCTCGTCGGCATCCACCGAGGCGACGACGAAACTGCAGTTCGTGACGGCCGCCGGTCCCTCGTCGCGTTCTGGGACGCGCCGACGAGGTCGCCGCGACGCTGCGCCACCGCTACGCCGGACTGGTCGACCGGCTCTCGCTCACCTTCGTGCAGGAACTCCCGCTCGTCGAGATCAGCGATGTGGTCCAGCGTCTCCGCGACTGATGGGGATGCTTGCGTTTGCGTGAACCCGCCGGACGCGCGGTGTGGGATCGCAAGACCCGCGGCAGACTCGTCTCATGGCCGACACCGATGAGACCACGTTCACGAAGCCGAGCGACGACGACCTGCGCGCCCGCCTGACCCCCGAACAGTTCGAGGTGACCCAGAACGCCGGGACCGAGCGGGCGTTCACCGGTACCTACTGGGATACGAAGACACCGGGCATCTATCGCTGCGTCGTCTGCCATCTCGACCTCTTCGAATCCGACACCAAGTACGACAGCGGATCGGGGTGGCCGTCCTTCTACAAGCCGATCGCCGACGACCGGGTCCGGACCGAGACCGACCGGACCATGGGCATGGCCCGCACCGAGGTCCTGTGCGGTCGCTGTGACGCCCACCTCGGGCACGTCTTCCCGGACGGCCCTGCACCGACCGGCGAGCGGTTCTGCATGAACTCGGCGTCCCTCGACCTCGACGCTGAGGACGTCTAGCGACGCGACATCCGTGACACGGGAACGGGTGTTCGATACCGTGTGAACGGATGTTCGAGCTCGACAGCCGCGACGAAGGCCCACTCCCCGACCTGACCGGCGAACAGCGCCACGCTGTCGAACACCACGCCGGCAACCTCCTCATCGTCGCCGGCGCCGGCACGGGCAAGACGACCACGTTGTCCGCCCGGCTCGCGCACCTGGTGTCGACCGGGGTCGACCCCGAGCGTGTCATGCTCCTCACCTTCAGCCGCCGAGCAGCGACCGAACTGCTCGCGCGCGCCGATGTCTGGGTCGGCCACGACCGTCTCCGAGGCGTCTGGGGCGGGACGTTCCACTCGGTCGGGAATCGTCTCCTCCGTCGCTACGGACGCTCGGTCGGCATCGACCCCGACAGCACGCTGCTCGACCCGAGCGACGCTGCCGAATTGCTGTCCTTGGTTCGCGACGAGCAGGCCGAGCAGATGGAGCCCGACCAGCCGAGGGCTCGTCGTCGCGCCCGAAAGGAACTCCTCGTCTCGATCCTGAGTCGTGTGGTGAACACCCGTGTCCCCCTCGACACCGCCGTGAAGACGCAATACCCGTGGGTGGCCGACCAACTCGATGAGCTCCGAGCGGTCTACGGCGACTACGTGCGGCGCAAACGCTCCCGGCATCTCGTCGACTACGACGACCTGCTCGTGTTGTGGCGGGCGTTGCTGTTCCACGCCGATGCCGGCCCCCTGGTGGCGAACCGCTTCGATCACGTCCTCGTCGACGAGTACCAGGACACGAACTCGGTCCAGGCCGACATCCTCACGGCGTTCGCCGACCACGGCACCCGGATCACCGCGGTCGGCGACGATGCGCAGGCGATCTACGGCTTCCGCGGCGGCACCGTGCGCAACATCCTCGATTTCCCGGAGCGGTTCTGCGCCGATGTCGTCCCTCTGACGCAGAACCATCGGTCGACGCCCCAGATCGTCGAGGTCGCCAACCGCATCTGGGCCGAGGCCACCGAGCGGCACGACAAGGACCTGATCGCGATCCGTACGGCGGGCCCTGCGCCGCAACTGGTCACCTCGAGCGACGAACACGGCGAGGCCCGCGCGGTCGTCGAACGACTGCTCGAGGCCCTCGACCGTGGTGTCCCCTTGACCAGACAGGCGGTGTTGTTCCGCGCCGCGCACCACAGCGACCTCCTCGAGGTCGAACTCACGATGCGCAATCTTCCCTACGTCAAGTTCGGCGGTCTGGCCTTCCTCGAGTCGGCCCACGTGAAAGATCTGCTGGCGCTGTGTCGCATTGCGGTCAACCCACGCGACGATCTCGCATGGTTCCGGATCCTACAGCGGATCGACGGCGTCGGCCCGGGGATCGCTCGACGAGTGGTCGACGCACTCGACGACGCCGACGGGAACCTCACGACAGTGGTCGCCCGAGATCTGGTCCCACCGGCCCGTCGCGACGGGGTGCTGGCCTTGGCAGACGCCGTCGGAGCGTCCGACGACGAGGTCGAGCCGTCGCGACGGATCGCAGCGCTCTGCGCGTGGATCGACCCGACCCTGGATCGCTTCGGAGACGGCGATGCGCGGCGGGCCGACTTGGCGCGGCTCGCCGAGGTCGCCGCCGGCTACGAACGACTCGACCAGTTCCTGACCGAGGTGACACTCGACCCGCCGGTCTCCACCAGCGACTTGGCCGGGCCCCCGCACCTCGACGACGATTGGCTGACGCTCTCCACCATCCACTCGGCGAAGGGGGGCGAATGGGACATCGTGCACCTCTTGCATGCAGCCGACGGCTGCCTCCCGTCCGACCTCGCCACCGGTGACCCCGAACAGATCGAGGAAGAGCGGCGTCTGCTGTACGTCGCGGCAACCCGCGCTCGCGACGAACTCCACATCCACGTTCCCCTGCGCTTCCACCACCATCGGTCGAGGTTCGACGACGCACACACCTTCGGCCAGCGGAGCCGATTCCTCACCCCGAACGTCGCCGCGGCGATGGAGGAGATCTCGATCACGAAACCGACGGCCAGTGACGAGGTCGATCCGTTGGGCACCGTGGGCGATGTCGTGGCCGACGCCGACGCCGAGTTGGCCGCGCTGCTGGGTTGACCGATCGCCGTGGGCGGCGGACTACGCCGAGCGAAGGACCTGAAGACGATCGGTGTCCCACTCGTTCCCGCACGACAGGCAGGTGAGATACGCGCGGGTGCGGGCCATGTCGATCATGTCCACGCGAGCTTCGGCGCCACAGTGGCCACAGAGCCGCCCGGCCACCGGAGCGCGCCGACGACGGCTGGCAAGAAGACCGATTCCTGCGCCGGCGCCCCGAGGCGTTCCATCGTCGTTCGTGGCCCGTCGTCCCAACGGCATGACCGACTCCTCTTCGATGCGTGGTCTGGGGTGATTGTACCCGCGGGCTCGCATCTACGGACCATCCCCCTCCGGGCCCGCCGACCTCGCTCGTTCGGCCAGATCAGCGGTTTCGCCGCCGCCCTTCGAACGCTGCCTCCATGGTGTCGAGTCGCCTGGCTTCGGCCAAGCCCTCGACGCGCCGAGAACGGATCTCCTCCGGCGTCCGCTTCAAGAGCATCTGCACCTCGCGCAACAGCTTCTCGGGATCGACGGGCTTGTTCACGAACTCGTCCGCACCCAGTTCCCAACACCACACGGCATCGGCGGGATCGGACTTGGCGGTGAGCACGACCACCCGGGTGTCGGGAGCCAGGGACCGGGCTCCACGCTCCCGCAGGACGCCGTGACCGTCGAGTCGCGGCATCATCAGGTCGAGGATCATCGCGTCCGGGGCATCGGTCGTGATGGCGTCGAGCGCGTCCTGCCCGTCGACGGCCTCACGGACGATGAACCCTTCGTCATCGAAGAGGAACCCCAGCATCGATCGAATGCTCGGATCGTCGTCGACGATGAGGATGCTCAGCTCGGACGGGTCGGCGGGTGCCGGTTCTGGCCACTGTTCCTCGGTGATGTCCCAGTCGCTCATCGTTCCCTCCGCGTCGACCCCTCGACAGCAGTTCGTCGGCCCCGGTCGAACGAACGGTACAAGACGGATCGTCCCGGGGCAGCGCGAAGGAGTGGATCGCCACTGCCAGACTCGTGGGGTGCGGGACGAGCGCGACATCACGATCTCGGCGCCAGAGGCCGGAGCGCCTTCGGTGCCGCCGCCGCGCCGCCGCCCCGAGGTGGTCGCGCCCGGCCCGGCCGGCCCTGGTCCATCGACGCCACCCAGACGTGTCGACGACGCGACCCAGGCCACGTCTGTCATCTCCTCCCCCGCCGACCCTCCTCCCTCCCGACCGCCGGCGCAACAGCGAGTCGTCGTCCCCGCTCCCACCGCCGACGCAGCAGCGCCCGTCACCCGATCGCCGGGCGTCTCCGGACCCCGACCGGACGTCGCGACCCGTTCATCCGAATCGGCGCCGACCGGTTGGCGCCGATTCGTGCCGTCCAAGCGTGTGGTCCTCGCCGTCACGGTGGTGCTGCTGATCCTGGCCGGCGGCACGCTCGCATGGGGCTACTCGAAGTTCAAGAGCATCGAGACCGTGGATCTGTCATCCGTGCTCGCGAGCGAGAACGGGACCAACTACTTGATCGTCGGCTCCGACTCGCGAGAGGGCGTCGACCCCGACGACCCCAACGCGGGCGCCATCCTCGGTGACGACACCGTCGGTGGTCCCGAACGGTCGGACACGGTGCTGATCCTGCGCATCGACGGCGAGGGCGCTCGGATGCTCTCGGTCCCGCGCGACCTCTACCTCACGATCAGCGAGACCGACGAGCGGTCACGGATCAACACGGCCTTCAACGGTGGGCCACAACGCCTGATCGCCACGCTCCGCGACCAACTCGACCTCCCGATCCACCACTATCTCCAAGTCGACTTCGTCAGTTTCAGCGGCATGGTCGACGCGCTCGGTGGCATCACGATCGATTTCCCGTACCCGGCCTTCGACACCCATTCGGGCCTCGATGTCCCCGAAGCCGGGCCGCAGACGCTGGACGGCACCCAGGCGCTCGCATTCGTGCGCTCGCGTTTCTACACCGAGGTGATCGACGGGCGGAACGTGGCGGAGGGAACGGGCGACCTCGGCCGAGTCGCCCGGCAACAGCAGTTCCTCTCGGCCGTCATGAGCGCGATCGGCAGTGAACGGAACCCCGTCGCACTCGCCGGGATCGCCGACGAGCTGTCGGCGGGCATGCGCATCGACTCCGACCTCGGGTTCCTCGAAGCACTGAATCTCCTCCGCCGGATGCGAGGGATGGACGCCCAACCCAACTCGATGCCGACGTCAAACTTCACGACCAGTGCCGGAGCCGCAGTGCTGCGACTCCAGCAGCCCGGTGCCGACGAGGTCCTCGCCCAGTTCGGGTCGACGGGTTCTCGGATCGAGTAGGACCTAGTCCGCCAGCGCCAGTTCGACGTTCCGGTTCGTCACGTCCGCCGACACGACCCGGACGCGAACGGGGGTGCCGAGCGGGATCTCCTCCGCGAGGGTGGCGACCACCGCCGGGGTCTCGAACTGGACGACCGACCCGGAGGACCGATGATCGACCACGACCGCGTCGTAGACCGAGTCGGAATCCGCCGACGACAACACGAGTGTCTCCAACAGATCGACCACAGCCCGATCCAGCGCTCCCGCCCGACTCGAGCCGCTGCGCAGTTGTCCCGGGAGATCGTCCAGCGCGCTGGCCACGGCATCGGGCGGTTCTGCGCCGCGCACGGTCGCCAGCACACACTCGGTGGCGAACCGGTCCCCGAGCCGGCGCAGGGGTGCGGTGACGTGGGCGTACGGGGCCGCGATCGCGGCGTGCACGAGGACGTCGTCCGGCTCGCCGGTTCCCGGCCGGAGCGGGAGATAGTCGGCGCCGCGGAACAGCCTCGTCGCCTGCACCACGAAGGCGGCGTGGCGCGGGTCTTGCGGGTCGACGCCTCTGACGACCTCGGAGTACGCGCGCCCGGCCGGCCAGTCGACGCCTAGTGCAGTGGCGTGGCGTCGTAGCAGAGCGAGCGACTCATCCGACGCAGGGGGCAGCGTGCGAAGCAACCCCCAACCCCCGACGAGCATCAGCTGTGCCGCGGCCATCCCGCAGAGCAGCGAGAGCTGCGCGTTCCATCCCTCGACGGGGAGTTGTGCCCGGAATGCGAGCTCGTAGCCGGCGTCGCCGTGGTGCACCTCCTGTTCGGGAACCGGCAGGCTGAGCCCGCCTCGGTCAGCCTCGATCTCCTCACGACGACGCCCCACGACACCGAGCGGCGCGAGCACGTCGTCCTCGGCATCGATCCGGCGTTGTGCCTCCTCGTAGGTCAGTTGCTCGCGAGAGCGGACCGTCGCCCGCCCCACGGTGGTGTCGACGAGGGCGCCGTCGGGATCGAGCGCGAGGCGCCACAGGACCGCTGGACGGTCTCGGCCGGCGAGGAGAGACGCTGCGTCCTCCGACAGGGCCGGAGGATGCAGCGGGACGCGGCGCGACGGGGCGTAGAGCGTGACGCCCCGGGCCCTGGACTCCCGATCGACCGGTCCGTCTGGCGGGGCGAACGCCGCAACGTCGGCGATCGCATACCAGACCACGTGTCCACCTCCGAGCACGGGCTCGATCGCCAGCGCCTGGTCGAGATCCGTGGAACCGGCCGGGTCGATGGTGACGAACGGAAGGTCTCGCCGATCGACGCGCGACGCATCACCGGCGGGCACGACGGTCGCTGCGGCGGTCAACACCTCGTCGGAGAACGCCTCCGGGACGTCCTGCTCGGCGAAGATCGCGTCCAGTCCGGCGACGACCGCCGGATCGTCGAGGGGTGCGTGACGTCTCGGGATGGGCACGGACGCGACGGTACGTGACCAGCGGGTCCGGCCCCGTCAGTCGTCCTTGAGAGCGACCGCGTTCGGCGTGACGTTCATCTTCGGCTCGTACTCGACGACCTCGACGTCGCCGGCCTCGGCCTGATAGCGGGCGCGCAACTCGCCGAGACACCGCTCGCAGGGCCCGTAGAACTGTTGCTCGACCGTGGTGCGGCAGCGAGGGCAGTCGACGGACACCAGCGCGTCGAGATCGTCGAGGACTCCCACACCGGCGACGATAGCGACGGGTGAGCCCCCGAGCGGCGCATTTCGCGACACTGTTCGCATGCGACGTTCACGCCTCCTGCTCCTTGCTGCCGCGACCGGGGGCGCCGTGCTCGCCAAGCGCAGTCTCGACGCGAGGATCGCGTCGTGGTCGACCAACGCCGACACGACCGGCGGCGACCCGCTCACGATGCCCGATGGTTCGCCGGTGGAGGTCACGGCCGACGACGGTGCCGTACTCCGCGGCCTCGACTGCGGCGAGGGGCCCACAATCGTGTTGGTCCACTGCTGGACCGGCACCATCGGTTTCTGGGCGCCGGTCGCTCGACGCCTCGTCGACGCCGGATTCCGCGTCGTCGCCGTGCACCAGCGTGGCCACGGGGACTCCGACCGGGGCACGGCTGCCTACCGGCCCGAGACGCTCGGCGCCGATGTCCGTGCCGTCGTCCAGGGACTCGACCTGCGCGATGCCGTGATCGCCGGACATTCGATGGGCGGGCTCGCCGCCATCGCGTTCGCGTGCCAGAACGCCGAGATCGCAAGCGAACGCATCAAGGGTCTCGTGCTCGTCGCCACCCTCGCCGCTCCGCCCAAGGACCCGCGGCTTCCCGACATCGACCTCGACATCTCGAAGTTCCTGCCTATTGCCGACCGGGCGATGAAGCCCGTCGACTACGGGCTGGTCGGGCTGCTCGGCGTGTTCGGGACCCGCCCGGCTCGGTCGCAGATGGAAGCGGCCCGAGCCGGCTTCGTGATGACCGATCCGGACACCCGGCGCGAGGCCGCCGCGATGATGATGGACTTCGACCTGCGACCCGAGCTCGCGAACATCGACCTTCCAGCGGTGATCGTCGCGGGAACCCACGACCAGCTGACGTTCCTGCCCGGCAACGAGGAGATCGCCGAGCTGATCCTCGGCGCACGGATCGAGGTCCTGCACGGCCTCGGGCACATGCTGCCCTGGGAGGCCCCCGACCAGGTCACCGAACAGATCGTCCAGATGGCCAAGGGCTGACCCGCCATGCGTCGTACGACAGACTCCTCGGCATGAACGAGCACGTCTCCGACATCTTCGACCCCGATGCCTGGCGGGAGGTCGAGGGATTCGACTTCACCGACATCACGTACCACCGCGCCCTCGACACCGGCGCCGTGCGCATCGCATTCGACCGGCCCGAGATCCGCAACGCGTTCCGGCCCCACACGGTCGACGAGTTGTACCGCGCCCTCGACCACGCCCGGCAATGGTCCGACGTCGGGGCCGTGCTCCTCACCGGCAACGGGCCCTCGCCGCGTGACGGGGGCTGGGCGTTCTGTTCCGGCGGCGATCAGCGGATCCGCGGCAAGGACGGCTACAAGTACAGCGAGTCCGAGACCGCCGAGGGCATCGATCCGGCCAAGGCCGGGCGGCTCCACATCCTCGAGTGCCAACGACTGATCCGGTTCATGCCGAAGGTCGTCATCGCCGTGGTCCCGGGCTGGGCAGCCGGCGGTGGCCATTCGCTCCACGTCGTCTCCGATCTCACCATCGCCAGCGCCGAACACGGTCGCTTCAAGCAGACCGACCTCGACGTCGCGTCGGTCGACGGAGGCTTCGGTTCCGCGTACCTGGCCAAGCAGGTCGGTCAGAAATTCGCTCGGGAGATCTTCTTCCTCGCCGAGGAGTACTCGGCCGAGGACGCCCACCGGATGGGCATGGTCAACCGCGTCGTCCCCCACGCCGAACTCGAGTCGACCGCACTCGACTGGGCCCGGACCATCTGCGGCAAGTCCCCAACTGCGATGCGGATGTTCAAGTTCGGCATGAACCTCGCCGACGACGGACTCATCGGCCAGCAGGTCTTCGCCGGCGAAGCAACACGCCTCATCTACGGCACCGACGAGGCGCAGGAGGGCCGCGACAGTTTCCTCGACAAGCGGGATCCCGACTGGTCCTCGTTCCCCTACCAGTACTGACCTGCCCCATCGATCCAGCGACATCCGGGCTGACCCGTTCCCCGGCGACGTGTCGCCGGAACGGGTGATCGGACTACCTTGACCCGTGGGTCAAGTCGTTCTTCCAGGGGGATCCATGAGTCAGCACGACCTCGTCATCCGCAACGGCGTCATCGTCGACGGCACCGGCGCCGAGCGCTTCGACGGCGACATCGCCGTCGACGACGGCGTGATCTCGGCCGTCGGGACCGTCGAGGGCATGGGCGCCGAGGAGATCGATGCCGGCGGCGACCTGGTCGCACCTGGGTGGGTCGACATCCATACGCACTACGACGGCCAGGTCACCTGGGATCCGGAGATGGCGCCGTCGTCCTGGCATGGCGCCACCACGGTCGTCATGGGCAACTGCGGCGTGGGGTTCGCGCCGCTGCGCCCCGGCGAGGAGGACTTCCTCGTCGAGTTGATGGAGGCGGTGGAGGACATCCCCGGCACCGCGCTCCACGAGGGGATCGACTGGCGGTGGGAGACCTTCGGCCAATACCTCGATGCCCTCGAGGAGATGCCCCGCACCGTCGACGTCGCGGCCCAGGTCCCGCACGCTGCGCTTCGGGCCTACGTCCTCGGCGAGGACGCGCACACCGACGAGGTCACCTCGGAGCAACTGCAGGAGATGTCCGACATCACCGCCGACGCGATCCGCCAGGGTGCGATCGGGTTCTCGACCAGCCGCACACTCCTCCACTCGTCGAAGCACGGGTTCATCCCGGGGACGAGCGCCACGCCCGACGAACTGCTGGCCATCGGCCAGGGCATCGCGGAGGCCGGCCCCTCCCGTGTTCCAGTTCGTGTCGGATGGGCTCGGTACCGAACCGGAGGAACGCCGATGGATCCGCGACCTGGCGACCATGGACGGTGTCACGGTCACCTATTCGTTGGCACAGTCGCCTCGGGCCCCCGAGGCGTTCGTGGATGCGCTGGACGAGGCGCTCGCGATGCGGGCCGAGGGCCTCGACGTCATCCCCCAGGTCCCGAGCCGCCCGACCGGCATGCTCTTCGGACTCCAGAGCTCCTTTCATCCGTTCATGGCGCACCCGAGCTACCGCCCGCTCTGGCCCCTGTCGCTCGAGGAGCGCGTCGCCACGCTGCGCGATCCCGAGTTCCGCGCCACGCTGCTCGCCGAAGAACCCCGGACCCGGGCCGTCGCCGCCAGCCATCTCGCCACCAACTGGGAGGGCATGTTCCGTCTCGGCCACGACTGTGACTACGAGCCTGCACCGGAGACCTCCGTGGCGGCGGTCGCGGCGCGGGAAGGGCGGGAACCCCAGTCGGTCGTGCTCGACTGGTTGCTCGAGGACGACGGCAGGGCGCTGCTCTTCAGCCCGCTGGGCTCCTACGTCGAGGGCAACCACGACGCCATCCGCACGATGCTCGAGCATCCGGCCTCGGCCGTGGGCCTGTCCGACGGAGGCGCGCACTGCGGACTCATCTGCGACGCGTCGTTCCCGACCTACTTGCTCACGCACTGGACTCGAGACCGCACCCGGGGCGCACGGCTCCCCCTCGAACACGTGGTCCACAAACAGACGAGGGCCACGGCCGACGTGTACGGCCTCGGCGACCGTGGGTCGCTCGAGGTCGGCAAGCGAGCCGACGTCAACGTCATCGACCTCGACGCGCTCCGCCTCCACGTGCCGGAGATGATCTTCGACCTCCCAGCCGGTGGACGACGCCTCATCCAGCCAGTCGATGGCTACCGCACGACCGTGCAGTCCGGCGAGGTCACCTTCGTGGACGGCGCGGCGACGGGCGCCCGACCCGGTCGCGTCATCCGCGGCCGCCGCTGACGTCCGCTCGGAGGTCCACCACCAGCGGAACGTGGTCCGAGATCGCCCCGAACGCGAGGTGATCCCGGGCCGACGGTAGGTACGCGTCGACGACGTCGCACCCCGAGGTCAGGACGTAGTCGAGGCGCTGGGACGGCGGATCGATGCGCGGCCCGGGCGGCCAGTTCGTCGCCCCCTCGTCGCCCGCACGGACCTCGGTCCACGCGTCCACGAAACCCGCGGACGCATAGGCGTCGAGCACCGTCGAGCCGGGGCGCGTGTTCAGGTCACCGCCCACGAGACTCGTCCCTCCAGCGGCGAGACCGATCGTGATCTCGGCCTGACGCCGACGTTCGCGGTCGCCGACCCCGGCGCCCAGATGCGTGTCGACGACCCGGATGCCGGAGTCGAGCCGAGCGGTCAGCGCGATCCTTCGTCTCCATGACCAGAATCGCCAACGCAGAGCGAGCGCGGTGCGCTCGACGTCGACCAACGGCTGCGGCGACAGGAGCGCCAGTCCCTCGGCAGGTACGACGAACGCCCAATGCTTGAACGCCCACTCGTGGTGCCAGCCGAGCGCCGATGCCAGCTGTCGGGCCTGCCAACGCTGCACCTCCTGCGCCAACACGACATCGGGCGCCACCTCCTCGATCACACGCAGGACCGCCGCCAGGTCCGGCCGGGCGCTCCCCTGCAGGTTCCAGGTCATCACACGGAGATGCACGGCTCCATCGTGCCCGATCGAGCGCCACGGGCCGTCGACTTGACCCAACGGTCAAGTGCCGACTCCAATGGTGCCCCGCAACTGCCATGATGGCTCGAGTCACCACCTTCGTGGGGTCAGAAAGAGGAACGACATGACCGACACCGCACCGCGCACGGCCGATCTCAGCGAGAGCGAGATCATCGAAGAGCTGGACCAGTGGCTCAACGAGAACTGGGATCCGGACATCACCGTCGAGGAGTGGTGGAATCGTCTCGGCCTCTCCGGCTGGGCCGCCCCCATGTGGCCCGAGGAATGGTTCGGAAAGGGCCTCCAGCGTGCCGAGTCCGTCGCCGTCCAGAACCGCATCGCCGAGTTCGGTGCGCTGTCCGCACCCGGCGGTCTCGGTCTCCTCCTCGCCGGCCCGACCATCATCGACATGGGCAACGACGAGCAGAAGGACACCCTCGTCCGCGACATCATCACCGGCCAGAAGGCTTGGTGCCAGCTCTTCTCCGAGCCCGGCGCCGGCTCCGACCTCGCCGGTCTGCAGGCCAAGGCACTCAAGGACGGCGACGAGTGGATCGTCAACGGTCAGAAGGTGTGGACCTCGGGCGGCCAGATCGCCGACATGGGCATGCTCATCGCCCGTACGGACCCCGATCTGCCCAAGCACCAGGGCATCACGTACTTCGGCATCGACATGCACCAGGACGGCATGGACGTGCGCCCGCTCAAGGAGCTCACGGGCCGCGCCATGTTCAACGAGGTCTTCATGTCCGACGTGCGCGTGCCCGACAAGTGGTGCATCGGCGGCCTGAACAACGGCTGGCGCGTCGCCAACACGACCCTCATGCACGAGCGCGCCGGCCTCGGTGCCGGTGGCGGCTCCGCCGCCGGATCGATGGCCTCCCCCGGCACGATCGCCGGCGACCTCCCCAAGCGCGTCGGTGACTTCGTGCGCGGCGGCAAGGCCCGCGACACCAGCGGTGGCGGCGGTGCCCTGAGCGGCCGCGGCGGCGCCAAGGGTCTGATCGAGCTCGCCAAGGGAGCCGGCAAGGTCGAGGACAAGCGCGTTCGCCAGGACCTGATGAAGCTCCACACGGCGTACGAGATCGCTCGCATGAACAACCTGCGCGCCAAGGCCGCCCGTGCCGCCGGCAAGCAGATCCCCGGCCTCCCGAACATCGCGAAGCTGTCGATGTCCGACATCTTGCGCATGAACCGCGAGATCGGGCTGTCGATCCTCGGACCGATGGGAACACTGCACGCCTACAACGCCGACGAGCAGAAGAAGCTCGCCGACGCCACCGGCAACCCGTTCACCGCGATGATCACCGAGTCGGCGCTGTTCTCGCCCGGCCCGGCCATCTACGGCGGCACCGACCAGATCCAGAAGAACATCATCGGCGAACGCGTCCTCGGGCTCCCCAAGGAGCCGAACCAGGACAAGGTCCTGCCGTTCAAGGATCTCCCGAAGAACGGGTGAACCCTTCGGGTTCCTGGAGTTCTTCGGCTGGGCCTCAGAACTCCCGCGCCTCGGGACCTCCGGCTCCGTAGCGCTCCGTCAGTCGGACAGCTCGATGCTCCAGCGCCCTTCGGGGCGCCGGAGCATCGCGAGCCTCCACGGGCCCTCGCCGAGCGCGAGGGCCGAGAGCACGTACACCGTGCGGCCGCGTTTCGCCGCGGCGCGGGCGGCGGTGGCGAGGAAGGCGTGGTGCCCACCCTCGGTGCCGCCGGGCGCGCAGAGCACCGTCGAGGTGGCCCGGTACTTCTCGAACTTGTCCTGCTGGTCGTCCGGTAGCGACCACTTCAGCGAGGCGTCGCCCAACACCGCGACATCGGGCACCACTTCCTTGGCGGCATCGACCACCTCGTCGAGCTGCCCGAGGTCGGGCTCGGCGCGCCGCCACCCGGCGGCCAGCCCGGCATCGATGAGCAGGATCGGCGGCCCTTCGGCCGGCGTCTCCCCGGAAATCTTCGAACGACGTCGTGCGGCCATGGTCGACGAGTGTGACATCCCGGCAGGCCCGGATCGCTGATCCCGTCCTAGGGTCCCAGCCGTGCCCCGCCCCCTGCTGACCCCCGGCCGGCTCGCCATCGGCATGCAACTCCCCATCCAGTCCCAGAGCACCAACTACGCCCAGCCCTGGGAGCTGCACGCCGGACCGGGCGGACTCGAGGCGATCGTTCGGGCGGCTGACACCAATGGCTTCGACTACGTGGCCGTCTGTGATCACATCGCGATCCCCGACGCGCAGGCCGAGGCCATGAGCACCACGTGGTACGACACCGCACGCGTCGCCTGTGGCCTCGGCCGCTTGGCTGCCCTCGGTGCCACGCAACTCCAGGTCCGCTTCGCGGCGCGGTCTGCCGACGAGTACGCCGACCAGGTCGCCCGCTTCGGCACCGAGGTCGCACCCCTCCTCCCCCCACCCTGAGCACTTCTTGTCACACCTTGCGCCGCCATGGCGGCGCAAGGTGTGACAAGAACGATGAGGAGGGGGATTCAGGAGGGGGCGAAGGCCTCGAGGCCCTCGGGATCCGGTGTTGCACCGCCGCCGGCGGGATTGAGCGGCTGGATGGCGAGGTGGGTGGCGCCGGCGTCGACGTGCGCCTGGAGCCGCGTCTCGATCTGCTCTGTTGTGCCCCACGCGACGAGGCCGTCGATCAGGCGGTCGCTACCGCCGTCGGCGAGGTCGTCCTCCGTGTAGCCGAGGCGGAACCAGTTCTTGTAGTAGTTCGGGAGGCCGATGTACATCGCAAGCGCCTGCCGTGCCGACGCACGCGCCTCGGCCGGGTCGCTGCTGAGGACCACCTTCTGCTCGACGCACAGCATCTTGTCGGGACCGAGCGCTTCCTTGGCGATGGCCGTGTGTTCTGGCGTGGTCCAGTACGGATGCGCGCCGTCCGCGTCCGAGGCGGCCAGTTCGAGCATCTTCGGGCCGAGCGCGGCCAGCACCGTCTTGGGTTCCTCGGCCGGGGGCACTGCCATGTAGGCCGACTCGGCCATCCCCGCGAGGTAGTCGCGCATCTGTGTGAGCGGCTTCGAATAGTCGAGCTTGCGGACCCCCGCCACGATCGGCGCATGCGACACGCCCATGCCGAGGAGGAAGCGGTTCCCCGACTGCTCCGCCAACGTGTTCTGCGCCTGCTTCATTGCTCCCGGATGCCGATGGAAGATGTTCGCGATGCCGGTGGCGATCACGATCGACTCGGTCCGCTCGAGCAGCATCGCTGCGTGCGCGAAGGGGTCGCGTCCCAATGTCTCGGGCAGCCACAGAGCGCCGTAGCCCAGCCCCTCGAGCCGTTGAGCGAATGCAGCGGCATCGTCGGCGGTCATTCCCTCGGTGAACCACCAGATCCCCCGGGTACCGATCTTGTCCTCGATCGAAGTCATCCGAGCATCCTGACATGCCCCTTGGGCCATGATGGGCGCCGATGAACGAGATCTCCTACGCCGCGCTCCTCCGCCTGCACGCCGACCGGACTCCCGAGGCCCCGGCGCTGACGGTCGTCGGCGGATCCACTCGCTCGTGGCGATGGCTGGTCGACGAAGCCACCCGCACCGCGCGCCACCTCCTCGACCTGGGCGCCGGTGAGGGCGACATGGTGACCATCGCGTTCCCCAACTCCGACGCATTCGTGATCACCACCGTGGCGTGCTGGTTCATCGGAGCGATCCCCCAGCCCGTGTCATCGAAGCTCCCCGGCCGTGAGCTCGAGGAGATCGTCGAGCTCGCCGACAGTGCTGTCGTCGCCGGCGTGGAGCCCGAGCGGGCAGTTGGACGAGCATCGCTCCCACCCGACTTCTCGCCGGACGCGTCGATCGACGTGACGCCGCTCCCCGATGCGATCTCACCGGCGTGGAAGGCTCCGACCTCGGGTGGGTCGACCGGTCGTCCGAAGCTGATCGTGGCCGGCACGCCCTCGACCCACGACCCGGACGCGAAGCCGGCCTTCAGCGTGCCCGGTGGGACGATCGTGATGCCGGGGCCGCTCTACCACAACGGTCCGTTCGTGTGGACCGTCGAACAACTCCGCACCGGCGGACATGCGGTCGTGCTCCCCCGCTTCGATGCCGTCGAGACGCTCCGTGCCGTCGAAGCGCACGGCGCCGAGACGCTGTACCTCGTGCCCACGATGATGCAGCGCATCTGGAAGCTCGACGAGGAGGTTCGGAACCGATTCGACCTGTCGTCGCTCCGGCGCATCTGGCATCTCGCCGCTCCATGCCCGCCGTGGCTCAAGGAGGAGTGGATCCGATGGATGGGCCCGGAGCGCATCTACGAGCTCTACGCCGGCACCGAAGCCCAGGCCGCGACGATCATCACCGGCGCCGACTGGCTCACGCACCGAGGTTCGGTCGGGCGGCCCTCGGCCGGCGAGGTCAAGATCGTGCGGGCCGACGGCACCGACGCCGACCCCGGCGAACCCGGCGAGGTCTACCTGCGCCCACCGGAGGGAGCCAGCACCTACCGATACGTCGGCGCCGATGCCACGTCGACCGACGACGGCTGGGAGACGCTGGGCGACATGGGATGGATGGACGAGGACGGGTTCCTGTACCTCGGCGATCGGAAGAAAGACATGATCCTGACAGGAGGCGCCAACATCTATCCGGCCGAGGTCGAGGCCGCCATCGACCGCCACCCCGACGTCGTGTCGTGCGCAGTCATCGGTCTCCCGGACGACGATCTCGGGGAACGGGTCCACGCGATCGTCCACGCGCCCGGGTCGCTCGACGCCGACGCACTCCGGTCGCACCTCGCCGACGAGATCGTCCGGTACAAGATCCCACGGACCTTCGAGTTCGTCGACGAACCACTACGCGACGACGCCGGCAAGGTACGCCGCTCCATGCTGGCGCAAGAACGGGTCCAATCGACCTGATTGGCTCTCGCCGCGCCCTGCGCCGTGCCGGACACTGGGCCGATGACCACCCTCACCCATCTGCTGACCGACGACGCCCGCGGTGCTCGTTCGTCGGTGATCCGGGAGATCCTGGCACTGGCGGACACCGAGGACGTGCTGTCGCTGGCCGGCGGCATGCCCGATCCAGCGACGTTTCCGATCGACGACCTCGTCGTCGCGTCGTCTGCAGCCATCCGCGACGGCTCCGGTGCCGCACTCCAGTACGGGCGAACCGAAGGAATGCCCGAGCTGCGTGCACTGCTCGCCCATCGCTTCGGTGATCGATGTGGTCGCGCCCGGACGACGGACGAGGTCCTCGTCACCAGCGGCTCCCAACAGGCGCTCGACCTCCTCGGCCGAGCGTTCGTCAGCCCCGGGGACACGGTGGCGATCGAGGACCCGGGCTACCTGGGAGCGATCCAGGCCTTCGGTCAGCGTCGCCCACAGTGGCTCACCGTCCCCGTCGACCGCCACGGGTTGGACACCGCCGACCTCGAGGCGAGCATCCGACGCGGTGCGCGGCCCAAGCTCGTGTACACCGTCACCGACTTCCAGAACCCGACCGGTGCCGTCCTCCACCCCGACCGACGTCGCCACCTCGCCGCTCTGGCCGACCGTTGGGGTTTCGTCGTGATCGAGGACGACCCGTACGGCCAGATCCGTTTCGACGAACCCGAGCACGCGCCGATCGCCCGCTGGACCGATCGGGTCGTCTCGCTCGGAACCACGTCGAAGACGATCGCTCCGGGCCTCCGAATCGGTTGGGCGATCGCTCCGCCCGACATCGTCTCGGCGGTCGCGCGACTCAAACAGGCCGCCGACCTCCACACGTCGTCGCTCGGCCAGCACCTCGTCGCCGATCTGCTGAGCCGTCCGGGATGGATGGCTGCTCGTGGCCGATCCCTCGGAGCGTTCTACGCCGACCGTGCCGAGATCCTGCGAACCGCTCTGACCGCAGCGCTGCCCGGCGCGACGATCGAACCGCCGCGGGGCGGGTTGTTCCTCTGGGCCGACCTCCCCGGCACCGACACCCGTGCCCTCCTCCCCCGTGCCGTCGCGGCCGGCGTCGCCTTCGTGCCAGGTTCAGCCTTCTCACCGACCGACGACGGCGCCACCACGACCCTGCGGGCCACGTTCGCGACGCTGGCGCCGGATGGGCTCGAGGAGGCAGCCCGGCGCCTCGGGTCAGTCGCCTGACCCGACGGCCGCCCACGCCAGCGCGAGCCGCTCGGCTGCCTCGTCGAGGATGCCGAGGGGCGCCCACGCGCTGATCCGGACCCGATCGCGTTGTTCGTCCGAGACGCTGCAGACACGGCCCGGGAGGATGTCGAGCCCCTGCTTCGCAGCCGAGCGAACCAATGCATCGCCGTCGGGCACGGACACCCACAGACTCAAACCACCATCCGACTCGTGTATCGAGACACCGGGCAGGCCGGCGATGAGCCGGGAGCGGAGATGCTCACGACGCGCCGCCGACTCCTCCCGTCGCGCCTCGGCAATGGTCTCGAGGTCGTCGAGCAACCGCAGCGCCGTCACCTGTGGAGCGATCGAGGAACCGAGATCGTGCGCGGCACGGATACGGCCGATGCGTTCGATCACCCTCCTCGGACCGCGAAGCCACCCGACGCGCAACCCGCCCCAGAACACCTTGCTCGTGCTCCCGACGACAAGGGTGCGCTCCGGTCGGTCGGCCGCGAGGTAGCCGTGCTGTTCTGGTGGCGCCAGGAACTCGAGGGCGGCGTCCTCGACCAGCCACGCATCCGCATCGGCCAGCGCGTTCGTGATCTCCTCGCGCCGGGCGCTGACGGTGACGACGCCGGTCGGGCTGGCGCACTGGGGCGCGAGATGGACGAGCGAGCCGCCGTGCCTCTGCAACGCTCGCCGGAGGGACGCGGGGTCCGGGCCGGCGCCGTCGGTCCGGACGGCGGCGAAGGCGAGACCGGCGCGGGAGTACACGTCGATCGCTCCCGGGTACGTCGGGTCTTCGACCGCCACGGTGGCGCCCGACTCGGCGACGGCTTCTGCGGCCAGGGCGATCCCATGCTGCGCACCGAGGGTGATCGCCACCTCTTCGACCACGGTCGGGACACCGCGCGCCGTGAGGAGTTCAGCGACACGGTCACGGAGTGGCGAGATGCCGAGCGGCGCGTAGCCATGGCGTCCCCCAGCTCTCGCGACGGTGCTCCGGTCGACGTCGAAGGCTGCCGAGGGAAGGGCGGAGACGTCCTCCATGACCGAGAGACCGAGCTGGATCCCTCCGCCAGGCTGCAGCACTCGTCCAGTCAGCTGCCGGGCGCGCACGCCGGCGGCGAGACCGGGACGCGGGGTCGACGATTCCCCGGCGACCGTGGTGCCGCTCCCGCGCCGTCGCAGGACTGATCCCGATTGTGCCAACAGCCCGAACGCCGACACCACCGTCCCACGCGAGGCGGGGAGGGCATCGGCCAACGATCGTTCGGCGGGAAGCCGGGTGCCGGGAGGGAGATCGCCACGCTCGATGGCATCGGAGATCGCATCGGCGAGCTGTCGGTAGAGCGGGCCGGCCCCGGAGCTCCAATCGCCGATCACGCCGATCAGCGCCCGGGCTTCCATTCGATGAGTCTGACATGGCCGGTTCCGCCGCAGCCGGGGAACGGCCCCGGGGTGCGCTACGGTCGCCGATTCCATCCGGCGCCCGCCGACACGCCGACAGGAGGTCCCCCATTGTTTCGAGCATTGCTCCTCGCCCCACCGGGTGCTGGGAAGGGCACGCAGGGGGAACGCCTGGCCGAGCGTCACGGCGTTCCGCACCTCGCCACCGGCGATCTGCTCCGCGAACACGTGTCGCAGGGAACCGAGCTCGGACGGGCAGCGAAGGAACACATGGACCAGGGTGGTCTCGTCCCGGACCAACTCGTCATCTCGATGGTGACCGAGGCGCTCGGTGGCCGCGACCCGGTCGAGAACTTCCTGCTCGACGGCTTCCCCCGCACCCTCAACCAGGCCGAGAGCGCGTACGAGTGGGGACGCAACAAGAACCGGGTCTTCGATGCCGTGATCATGCTCGACGTTCCCGAGGACGAGCTGGTTCGCCGCCTCGTCGAGCGGGGTCGGGAGAAGGGCCGCAGCGACGACACCGAGGACGTGATCCGCAACCGACTCCGGGTCTACGAGGAGAACACAGCTCCACTGGTGGAGTTCTACGAGCAGCGCGACATCCTGCTGCGGATCGACGGGACCGGTTCGGTCGACGACGTCACCGAGCGCATCGAGTCCGGTCTGTCGCCGCTCATCGCCGACTGACGAAGGCCACCGGCAAGGACCACGCCAGCGTCCGACCTCATCTGCGCCACAGGGGTCGCGTACGGATCAGCGACGAGTGCGCCATCGGGCCGACGATACGACATGCTGTCGCGATGACATCGACGTCCTCGATCACCCGTGCCCGCAAGGTCTGCGCCGCCGTCATCGCGGCCACCGTCTTCCTGCTGGCCGTGCTTGCCGGTCGGTTTCTCTTCCTCGGCGATCTCATCATCGAGACGCACGGCTACATCGGGAACGCCGTGTTCGTCGTCGCACTCGTGAATCTGGGGCTCGGGCTCGCCGACAAGGCCGATGGCGGCCAGATGGCCGTGGCCGGGTTGATCGCACTCTTGACCTTCACCCAGATCGGGCTCGGCTACGTGGGCAGAGACACTGCCGACGCCGCGGCGTTGCATGTTCCGAACGGGGTGCTGCTGATGGGTCTGGCCGCGTACCAGCTGGCGTCGATGCGGACGCCGGCGCCAGCCCGCTAGGAGGCACCGGGGGCCGACGGCATCACCCGGCGAAACGACCACCCAATCCAACGACTACCCGGCTCGACGACTACCGGAGGCCGAGTTCGCTCGAGCAGTGGGGCCACGCTCCCCAGCCGTACCGAGCCTGCAGACGGCGGCCCATCTCGATCTGTGTGTCGCGGGGATGTTCGTGGGGGTACCCGGTGCCACCGACGTCCTGCCAGGCGCTCAGACCGAACTGGAGGCCGCCGTAGTAGCCGTTCCCGGTGTTGATCGACCAGTTGCCGTGCGACTCGCACTGGGCGAGGTCGAGCCACACCTGCAGGCCGCGGGGGTCGCCGTAGTCGTACCCTCCGTCGGATTGCGTCGTGGGCGGCGCCGTCGTAGGCGGCGCTGTCGTCGGGGGCGCCGTGGGTGGCGGTGCAGGCGCCGCGGTGGTCGTCGGTGCTGCGGCAGTCGTGGCGGGAGGTGCCGTTGTCGGCGCGGCCGTCGTGGGCGCTGCGGTGGTCGGTGCGGCGGTCGTCGTGGTCTCGGCGACCACTGTGGTCGTCGACGCCTCCCTGGTCGTCGTCGGGGCAGCGGTCGTCGTGGTCTCCGGCACCGTCTCGGTCGCTGCCAGGAGCGTGGAGGTGGTCTCGGCCACGATCGCCGACAGGGTCACCGGTGCACCCGCTTGGGCGTGGACGACGGTGTCGCCGGCCGCGACCTCGACATCGGCTTCCTCCCCGGGATCGACCGCCAGCCCGATACCGAGCACGACGATCGCGAACCCGGCCAGCAGGCCGAGTCGGCGTCGACGGAAGGTCCGGTCGAGGCGTGCTTTGTCGAGGTCGAGGTGAGAAGCGATGGGTCCGGGGTGGGGTCGGGGTCAGGGTCGGGTGAGCGCCGCGCCCCGAAGTCAGGACCGGCTGTGCTCTGTCACGATTCCGTAACACTAGCTCGTCACCAAATCGACACAAACTCGTGCACGCATTCACGAGACGGGCGTCACAGCGGCGGCTCGACGCTGTCGGACGACCTCCTGCCGCGGCGGATGGCAGGGTGCATGCTGTGGAGCTCCCCTTGTTCGAACAGGTCGGCGAGCTGACCCGCACCCTCGTCGGGTCCGAGGTCGGCGAGGTCCGCTTCCGTTCCCATCGCCGCGGCGTCAAGGTGTGGCTCGACGTCGACACCCCACCCCGCCTGCACTACGAGGCGCAGTTGGTGCCTCGCCGGCACGTGGACGGGCTCGACGGGGCGGTCCTCGAAATCGGGTTCCACGCCGAGGACGGGGACATGGCCGTCAACGACGCCGCGATGACGTCGCTCGCATCGGCCGAGATCACATGGCGTCCCGAACTCGGCGATGAGGTCGTCGCCGGACCGTTCCTCGGCCGACCGGAGGACTGGAGACGGTGCAGCGAGCTCTGGGTCGACCCCGATCTCGATGACGAAGAGGTTGCGTTCGAGATCGCCTCCCGGCTCGCCGACTACATCAACGTGCTGCATCCGCTGCTCGCTGACTGACCGTCGGTCCAGCGCTCAGCCGGCGTCGAGCTGGAGCAGGGCGGCACGTTCCCATGCGCCGGTCCAGTCGTTGCGGACCATGCGACACGGCGTGACGGGTCCAGGACACGAACGGATGGTGTCGCGACTCGTCGCTCGAACTCCGAGGTCGGCGCGCTATCCGACGATCGTGGTCATGATCGTGGTCCCGACGAGGATCGTGGCGGTCAACGGCGCGCCGACCCGTGCGTAGTCGAGGAACCGGTAACCGCCGGGGCCGTAGACCATGGTGTTGGTCTGATACCCGATCGGGGTGAGGAAGCTGGCCGACGCCGAGACGGCGACGGCGATCGCCATCGACCGCGGATCGACCTCGGCAGCGACGGCTGACGCCAGTGCGATCGGGAACATCACGACCGCCGCAGCGTTGTTGGTCACCAACTCCGTGAGCAGCGCGGTGGCGAGCACCACGCCGAAGATGATCCCGACTGGACCGAAGCTCCCGAAGGACTCGGTCAACCCATCGGCGATGCGCTGCGCCAGGCCCGTGGCCTGCATCGCGCCACCCAGCCCGAAGGCGGACGCGATGAGGATGACGACGTCGATGTCGATCGCATCGCGCGCCTCGGAGAATGTCAGGACGCGAGATGCGATCAGCGCCGCCGCACCGACGAGCGAACTCTCGAGCAACGGCAGGAGTCCGGCGGCGCTCGCGATGACGACCGCTGCCGTGATCGCCGCGACCAGCGGCGCCTTCGACGTCGCTGCCGGCGACTCACCGCCGACGGGAGCGACCACGAGGAAGTCCCGCTTGTCGTGCCAGTTCCGTCGGAAGTCCGGCTTGGCCAACAGCAGCAGCGTGTCGCCGTGGCGAAGTCGAATGGCGCCCAACTTGCCGGCGACGCGGTGACCTGATCGGTGCAGCGCGACGACGGCGGCCTGGTAGGTCCCTCGGAAACCGGCATCGCGGATGGTGGTGCCGACCAGCGGGGACGAACGGCCGATGACCACCTCGAAGAACCGGGTGTCGGGCGAGTCGACGGCGAGCACGTGTTCCTGCTCGGTCGAGCGAAGACCCTTGCGCCGTTGGAGATCGAGGATCTCGTCGACGTTGCCGACGAAGGTCAGCGTGTCGCCGCCGTCGATCCGTCGATCGGGAGCGACCGGGCTCACGGTCGATTCATCCCGCTCGATCTGGACGAGGAACACGCCCTGCAGGTCGCGTAGGCCGGCATCGGCCACGGTCCGGCCGTCGAGTGGACCGCCGGGGACCACCTGCATCGTCATCGAGAACTCCCGCGCCTGGGCTTCGGCCGACTCGGGCGGGGTCAGTCGCTCGGGCACCAGGCGGGGACCGAGGACCAGCAGGAGGATCGTCCCCACCACGGCGATCGGCAGGCCGATCGGCGTCATCTCGAACACCGACAGGGGCTTGCCGTCGGGCGCGGCGTCGAGCAGACCCGAGATGACGAGGTTGGTCGACGTACCCAACACGGTCACCACGCCGCCGAGCAGCGCGGCGAACGAGAGCGGCATGAGGAAGCGCGACGGCGAAAGGTTGTGGCGTCGGCACCACGCCAACACGTCGGGGATGAGCATCGCGACCAGCGGGGTGTTCGGGAAAAACGCGGAGGCACTCGCCGTCGGGACGAGGAACCGTGCCATCGATCGGATGCCGCTGCCGTTGCCCAGGAGTCGCGACGTCATCGCCGTCAGCATCCCGGTCTTCTGTGCTCCCCGGGCGAGCACGTAGAGCGCGGCGACCGTCAGCGGGGCCGAGTTCGAGAAGCCGGAGAACGCCACATCGGCGTCGATCACATCGGTGATCAACAGTGCGAACGTCGCCCCGAAGACGATGCCGGCCGGGGGGAACCGGTCCACGACCAGGACTCCCAGCATCGACACCAGGACGCCCAGCGTGATCCACTCGTCGCCGCTCACCCGGAGCGCCACTTCCGGTCCGTCATGAGGCAACAGGGTGCCACGGAGCCGAGGGTGAGCACACGTGGGCATCGCGACCGGCGCGGCGGCGCCGGATGCGGCGGGTCAGCTCCCCACGGCTTCGGCGATCCCTGCTGCGAGCTCGTCGCGCGACATCGACGATCGGCCTCCGATGTCGAGACTTTTCGCGACCTCGTACAACTCGGCGTGGGTGAGATCGGCGAGGTAATCGTCGGCCTCACCGACGGCGACGTCTTCGTCGGCGCTGTCGTCATCGGCTGTGACGGCCTCGGCGAGGTCCGTCCGCAGCGCTTCGACCAACGAAGGTGACGCCTCGAGGGTCCGGACCGGGAACGGCATGTCGAGGCCTTCGTCGTCGAGCCGTTCCTTCACGGCACGGAACACGCGATGTTCGACCCGCCGGACATCGGCTTGGTGCGGATCGGTCCAGTAGCGCAAGTCGAAGATCACGGCGTTGTCGCCCAGCCCGACGAGGTACGCCTCGGGTGCGGGATCCTCCAGCACGCCGTCGATCGCTGAGCATGCGTCGAGGATGACCTCCTCGGCCACACCGAGATCATCGTCGTATCCGACGCCGATCTCGAGGCTGGTCCGGCGCCGGTCGAAGGCGGTCAAGACCTGGATCGCGCTCTGGTAGACGTCGGCGTTCGGAACGATGACCCGCTGCCCGTCGAAGGTCTTGAGCGTCGTCTCCCGGATCGTGATGCCCTCGACGGTGCCGGTGAAGCCGTTCACCTCGATCTGGTCGCCCTGTTCGAACGGCTGGCGGATGATCAACAGCAGTCCCGCGAGCAGGTTCGAGAGGATGTCCTGGAACGCGAAACCCAGTGCGATCGAGAAGATACCGAGGCCGGCGATGAAGTCGACCGGTTTGATGCTCGGGGCGGCGAGCGTGACTGCGAACATCAACGCCACGGTGACGACGGCCCAACCGATCAAGCGGCTGACGACGCGTCCGAAGCTGGGCGTCTGGCGACGAGCGAGCCGCGGCTGGAGCACCCGCCGAAGAACGCGACTGACGACGTACGCGACCACCACGATCCCGATGGCGACCGCGATGCGAAGCGGATCATTTTCGGAGAGGTCCACGCCCAAGAGCATGAGGGCCCCTACCCCGTCGGCAACGGCGTCAGACCCGCCCCACACCCAGGCGGCGCCGGTCAGAGGCGGAGCGAGCGCATCGCCCGCGTCGACACGGACACGCTGCGCCGGGTGAGTCGGACGATGTCGGGGTCGATCCCCGACGGGAGGTATGCCACGGACTGGCCGGTGTCGGGGTCGGCCCACGCGACCTGACCGCCTGCGCCGTCGTGACCGAACGTGCGCGGCCCGGCATCGACCGCGAAACCCCGCCGCAACGCATGCCCATCGTCGCCGGCGATCATGAAGCCCCGGGACCGGTTGGCGGGCGCCATCCGCATCGGGTCGTCCTCGGTGACGCGCACCGTACCGATCCCGTCGGCCAGGACCGCTGGATCCGACAGTCCGCCGGGGTTCTGCATGACGCCCTGGTAGAGCAGGGCGACATCGGCAGCAGTCGCGTACGCCCCGGCGCCAGGCACGCCGACGAGGCGGACGTCGTGATCGTTGAATCGCAACAGCGCGTCGAACGTCGCCTCCCCATGTCGATGGTGGCGGCACCCGTCGCGACCGGAACGAGGTCGGCGACATCCGCGTGCGTGTCGTCGATGCCGTAAAACGACGGCAGGCCGAGCGGCTCCGTGACGAGCGCATGGATGCCGGCGACGTGGTCCGTTCCACACAGAGCGGAAACGATCTCGGCCTGGATCCACGCAGCCGAGGTGGCGTGGTAGCCGAACTCCGCACCCGGCGTCGAGGTCACGTACCAACCGGCCATCTTCGCTCGACGGCGGTCGGGGTCTCCCCAATCGTCCGGGCCGAGCGGTGCGCGCGGGAGCCCGGCGGTGTGCGTCGCCGAGCAGACGCCACATCGCCAGCACCGGCACGACCTTCGAGGCCGAGTACAACGGCGTCAACTGTCCCGGGATGGCGTTCGCGACGTGGTCCTCGAGGACGACCTCACCGTCGACGGCGATCGCGAGTTGCGCGGCGTGGACCAACCCCTTGTCGATGTCGTGCCCGATGCGGCCCCGCAGGGCTGCGACCTCGTCCCGGTCGAGTCGGTCGCTCACCACGTGGAGTCCCCACGGATGACGGCGTCGGCGCCACCGTCGATGAACACGACCTGGCCGGTGACCCGGGTGTTGTCGGCACTGGTGAGGAACTCGAGCAGCGGGGCGATGTCGTCGGCGTGGGCATGGCCCGACAGCGGCATCGGGACCGCAGAGTCGACCATCTCGGTCCCTCCCGGAGCTTCGAGGAGTTCTGCGGTCATCGCCGTGCGGACGGTGCCCGGGGCGATGGCGTTGAGCGCGATACCCGCACCGGCCCACGCTGGAGACGGCGCCGTGCGGCGCACCCACCGGGCGAGCGCGGTCTTCGACGTGAGGTAGGCCATCGACGGATTCGCCGCCGTACGCTCGGTCGCCGTCACCTCGTCGCCAGCGAGGCACGCGTCCACGACCGCGTCGTCGGCACCGAGGATCGACGCCACCGATGCGATCACGACCGCCCGTGGCGCGTCGGACGCTGCCAGCGACGGGCGGAGACCCTCCAGCGTGGCCACGGCTCCGAAGAAGTTGGTCGCGATGGTCGCCGAGGACTCGTCAGCGACACCGGCGCACGCCACGACGGCATCGATGCTGCCGCCGGTCTCGCGGGTCACCGCCGCCACCATGTCTCGACGGCCCGCCGATGTCGACAGGTCCGCCGTGACCTCCGCATCGTGTCGGTCGACGCCGACCACGCGATTGCCCCCAGCGCAGAGGCGATCGACGGTGGCGGCACCGATGCCGGATGCCGACCCGGTCACGACGTAGGTACGCATGTGCGCAGTCTCGCAGGTACCTGACACCGCGTCAGGACCCGCGCGTCAGGACCCTCCTGTCAGGAACCGCTCGCGACGAAGTCGCCGGCGTTCGCTCGCACCGTCGCCAGTGCCGACGTGATCCCAGCGTGGTCGGGACGCACGGTGCCGGCGAGACCGAAGTCGATCGCTCCGAGCGCTGCGGCTGCATTTCGCGCGCGGTCACGTCCGGCGTCGGTGATGCAGGCGAGGACCGTGCGACCGTCGGAGTCGTGCCGCCGTCGCTCGACGAGCGAATCCGCTTCCAGACGGTCGACGGTGTTCGTCACGCTCGCGGCGTGGACCTGGAGTCGCTCCCCCACCTTGCCCATCGGAAGACAACCGTCCTTGGTGAAGTGCAGCAACGCCAACGCTTCGAACCGTGAGAACGTCAAACCGAACGGCGAGAGTGCGGCGTCGATTCGGCCGAGGAGGATCTGATGCGCACGCGTGATGGACGTGGCCGCCGCCATCGCCTCCACCGATGACCAGCCATGCCGCTCCCAGTTGCGCTGCGCCTCGGCCACGGGGTCGAAATCGAGGCTCATGCGGGCTACAGTAATGAAAACTACTTGGACATCAAACCATTTGTTCCACCCCTTCTTGTCCCAGACCCTTCCCCAGAATCCTTCGGTGATCGCGACGATGACGGACCCAACAAGCAGAAACGAATGGGAGGCGGCCTTCGATGCCGCCGCCAAGCGGGACACGCTGTTCTCGACCCGATCCGGCGTCGACCAGGACGCACTCCACGGCGACGGCCCCCACCCCGGCCAATACCCCTACACACGAGGGATCCATGCCGCCGGCTATCGGTCGCGTCTGTGGACGATGCGCATGTTCGCGGGGTTCGGCACCGCCGAGGACACCAACGCCCGTTTCAAGGACATCCTCCGCAACGGCGGCACCGGACTGTCCACCGCATTCGACATGCCCACACTCATGGGTCGGGACTCGGACAGCGAGTGGGCCGTGGGCGAGGTCGGACGCGCCGGCGTCGCGGTCGACACGCTCGCCGACATGGAGGACCTGTTCGCCGACATCGACCTCGGATCGGTGTCGACGTCGATGACGATCAACGGCCCTGCGGCGATCGTCATGGCGATGTACATCGCACTCGCCGAGAAGAACGGCGTGGAGCACACCGCGCTGTCGGGGACGATCCAGAACGACATCTTCAAGGAGTACCAGGCGCAGAAGGAGTACATCTTCCCGCCCCGGCCGTCGGTCCGCCTGATCACCGACATGATGGCGTTCACCGCTACGGAGATGCCCCGCTGGCATCCCATCTCGATCTCCGGTTACCACATCCGCGAGGCCGGTTCGACGGCCGCCCACGAGTTGGCATTCACCATCGCCAACGGTTTCGCCTACGTCGAAGCCGCACTCGCCGCCGGTCTCGACGTCGATGCGTTCGCGCCACGCCTCAGCTTCTTCTTCAACGCCCATTCCGACTTCTTCGAGGAGATCGGCAAGTTCCGCGCGGCCCGGCGCATCTGGGCCCGCTGGATGAAGGAGCGCTACGGGGCGAAGGATCCGAAGTCCCAGATGCTTCGCTTCCACACCCAGACCGCGGGCGTGTCCTTGACCGCCCAGCAACCCAAGAACAACATCGCCCGGGTCGCACTCCAAGCGCTGTCGGGCGCGCTCGGCGGCACGCAGTCGCTCCACACCGATTCCTACGACGAGGCCCTGGCGCTCCCCACCGAGGAGGCCGCTCGCATCGCGCTGCGCACGCAGCAGATCGTGGCGTACGAGACCGGCGTGACGAGCGTGGTCGATCCGCTCGGCGGGGCCCCCTACGTCGAATGGATGACCGACGAGATGGAACGACGGGCCGAGGAGGTCTTCGCCCACCTCGACGACATCGGCGACGGTTCGATCCTCGAAGGCGTGTACGCCGGCATCGACGACGGGTACTTCGTCAGCGAGATCGCCGAAGCGTCCTATCGCTTCGAGCGAGAAGTCAACGCCGGCGAACGCATCATCGTGGGCGTCAACGCCTTCACCGAGGGCAACGACGAGAGCGAACAGAACCTGCTGCGCATCGACCCCGCCACCGAGGAGCTCCAACTCAAACGTCTCGGCGAGGTCAAGAAGGCCCGGGACGACGCTGCCGTCAGCGACGTGCTCGCCCGGATCCGGACCGACGCCGCGGATCCCACCGTGAACCTGATGCCGGTACTGATCGATGCCGTGAAGTCCTATGCCACCGAGGGCGAGATCGTGTCCGCACTCGAGGACGTCTTCGGCACCTACGTCGAGAGGACCGTCATTTGAGCGCGCACCCGAACATCCGCATCGTCCTCGCCAAGCTCGGCCTCGACGGCCACGATCGTGGACTGCGCGTCGTGACTCGCATGCTCCGCGACGCCGGATTCGAGGTGATCTACCTGGGACTGCGCCAGACAGCCGACATGGTCGTCGCCGCCGCGCTCCAGGAGGACGCCGACGCCGTCGGACTGTCGCTCCACAACGCCAGCCACCTGACGTTGGCGCCACGCATGATCGATGCACTGCGCGACGCCGGCCTCGACATCCCCGTGATCGTCGGAGGCATCATCCCCGACGTCGACGTCCAACCCTTGCGCGATGCCGGTGTGGCGGCGATCCTCGGGCCGGGTGCGTCGTCCGACGACGTCGCCGCCGCCGTTCGAGAGGCCGTCGCAACGCCCTGACCGATCAGTCGATACCGGCGTCGGCCGGACGGTTCCCGAGTAGATAGCGAGCTCCGGCACCGAGTGACGCTGCCGCGTCGTCGGGGTTGTACAGCGCGCAGGTGTCGAGCGACAAGCAGCCACACCCGATGCACGAGTCCAGGTCGTCGCGCAGCTTGGCCAGCCGTTCGATCTGCTCGTCGATCCGCGGCCGCCACGATTCTGCGAGCGCGCTCCAGTCGTCGCGCGTCGGCGTCCGCGACGTCGGCAACCTGGCCAGCGCGTCTCGGATCTCGTCCAGGGACAACCCGACGCGCTGGGCAGCACGGACGAAGCCGATCCGGCGGAGCGTGTCGCGAGGGAACCGTCGCTGGTTCCCCCCGGTCCGGTACGCCTCGATGAGGCCCTCGGACTCGTAGTAGCGGACGGCCGAGACTGCGAGCCCGGTGCGGGCGGCGACCTCGCCGATCGCCAGTTCGTCGACCGTCATGACTGCACCTCTTGACCTCGAGTTCACTTGAGATCTTAGGGTTCGGTCGTATGAACGACGGGCTCGATCTACGCGACCTCGATCCGGGGCACCTCGACGACGACCTCTACGAGCGCAATGCGCACACGTCGTCCGACCGCGCCATCATCGACGGAGTCGCCCAGGTCCTCGCCCGGCCCCGACTCGACGCGCCGGACTCGTTCATCCTCCATGCGCCCCTGGAACTGCTGGCGCGAGCGGCGCTACTCCCTTCGGTCTCACCCGGACATCGAGGCGCTGCGCGTCGACAGATTGTCACCATTGCAGCGCGGTTCGAGGCCTTCGGTCCATCGGTGGACGCCGTCGACGGCGCTGAGATCCAGGATCCGGTCGCGGCGTTGCTCGACGCCATCGGCAACGGCGATCTCCACGCGGCAGCTTCGGCAGGGTTTGCCGCTGGCCTGTCGCTCGACGCCGACCTGCTGTCGCAGGCGGTGACCGACGGCCTCGCCTCGAGCCTCGCTGCCGCAGCCCACGCGCCGATCTTCCTCCATCATCTTCCCCACGCCGCTCCCCGGTCGCCGTTGGCCGGAGCCATGTTCGGGACGCTCGCCCGAGAGGTCGCCCGACATCCGGACTGGGCACTCACCTGGATGGACGACGAGTCACCCGGTGGAAGTCGATCCGACCTCGCCCGGGCGCTCGCCGACACACCCGTGCTCGGCCCACCGGGGAGCACGTTCATCCGACCCCTCATGGCGCAGGCTGAGTCGTCCGGCCTGGCCGCGCACATCGTCGGCCGGGCCGTGGGACCCCGTACCGAGATGGTCCAGGCGACGCAGGCCATCCTGCGGATCGCCACCGCCTCCATGCTCCTCGACGATCCCACGCACGCGCCCTACGGATGGTCCCACTGTCTGACGATCCCCCAGGGGCTGCTGTCGGTCGCACACCACGCCGCCGATCCGCTGCGAATGGTCGCGATCGCTGCGACGCACGTCGTCGGATTCCGTGCGGGCGAAGGGTCCGCGCCACTGTCGGAACTCGCAGGCGGCCGCCTCGGCGACTCTGGCGTGCTCGCCGGAGCGCAGCGACCCACGGCCGACGAACTGCAGCGGGCGATCGACCACGCCGCGACGCAGGAGGATGCGCACCTCGCGAAATACGTCGTGTCCTGTCTCGACGCCGCTCGCACCGACCCGGACGGCGCTGCCCAACACCTCCGTGCCGCCGTGTACCTCAGCGACTGGTGGCGCGACCGCTGCCCATGACGGCGCGCTACAGCCCGAACATCGGGGTGATGCCGTGATCTCGACCGGCGGTGTAGCCGCCGTCGGCGACGAGCATGTGCCCGGTGACGAAGCTGGCGTCCTTCGAGAGAAGGAAGGCTGCCACCGATGCCATCTCGCTCGGCCGGCCGCTGCGCCGGAGGGCATGTTCTTCGGTGAGCGCCTCTTTGTAGTGCTCCATTCCCGGCGTGCCGGTGACGATGTCGAACAACGGCGTCTCGATGAAGCCGGGGCAGAGCCCGTTGACCCGGATCCCCTGGCGCCCGTAGTCGATGGCCATGTTCTTGGTGAGGAGCGCGACGGCCGCCTTGGATGCGTTGTAGGCGCTTCCGCCTGCGGTTCCCTCGATGCCTTCGATGCTCGACACGTTCACCAGCGATCCTCGCTCACCGTCGATCACCTCCTGTCCCAACATCTGCCGGATGCCATGACGGGCGACCAGATAGGTCCCCGTCGCGTTCACGCGCATCACGCGTTCCCACTCGTGCAGTTCGAGCAGGTGCACGGGACCCCCGCCGACGATGCCGGCCGAGTGCATCACGCCGTCCAGGCGTCCGGTCACGGCGGATGCGACCGCGACAGCGTTCACCACCGCGCCTTCGTCGCCGACGTCGGCGGTCACGCTCGAATAGCGCTCGTGCCGGCGTTCGTCGACCGCGAGGTCGGCGCCGACCACGTTGGCGCCCTCGTCGAGCAGTCGTTCGACCGTCGCTGCACCGATGCCGGATGCTGCTCCGGTCACCAGGATGGTCTGGCCGTCGAATCGCGTCATCGTTGACACTCCCCCGTCGTTCGGACGCCGGACCCTACCGACCGTCGAAATGATCCCCTGTCGAGGATGCCCTCAGTAGCTGCGTGGCAGACCGAGAACGTGTTCGGACACGTAGTTGAGGACCATCTCCTGGCTGACAGGGGCGATCCGCATCAGCCGGGCCTCTCGCCAGTAGCGCTCGACGTGATATTCGGTGGCGTAACCCATACCACCGTGCGTCTGGAGTGCTCGGTCGGCGGCGAGGAACCCGGCCTCTGCCGCCACGTACTTCGCCGTGTTCGCGGCCTCGCCGCACGGCAGGCCGGCGTCGTAGCGGGCGCTGGCATCTCGCACCGCCAACTCGGCAGCGCGGAGCCGCATGTGTGCGTCGGCGAGTGGGAACGCCAGCCCTTGGTTCTGACCGATCGGGCGGTCGAAGACCACACGTTCGTTCGCGTAGCCGACCGCTCGCGACAGCGCGACCCGACCGATCCCCAGCGCCTCGCCCGACAGCAGGATCCGTTCGGGGTTGAGTCCGTCGAGCAGGAGCTTGAATCCCTCGCCCTCCTCACCCAGTCGGTCCTCGTCCGGAACGAACAGGTCGTCGAAACCGACCTCACAGGACACGACCGCGTTCCGTCCGAGCTTGTCGATCGGGTTGATGTCGACGGCTGGATCCTTCAGGTCGGCCAGCAGCAGCGTCATCCCATGGGTGGGTTTCGCGACCTCGTCC
>JAPKDO010000469.1 GCA_028822535.1 Acidimicrobiales bacterium | reverse complement strand
TGAGGCGCAGCCTAACAACTCCAGAGTTTAGCGCAGCGAGCGACTCACTCTTGGATGTCGAAGAGCTCGCGGAGTGCCTGGATTAGCCGGTCGCCCTTGGCGGTACCCGCCGCGTCGCGCAGTGCGACCGTCGGCTGGTGGAGCATCTTGGCCACGAGGCTCCGGCTGTGGGCATCGAAGGCGGCGAGCTGCGATTCGTCCATTCCCGACTGGCTGACACGAGCCAACTCGGCGACCCGGGCCTCCTCGGCGGCGGTGCGCAACGCAACGATGACCGGCGCCACGGTGCGCGCGGACGTGGCCGACTGGAAACGGTCGAGTTCCTCGTCGAGGAGGGTCCGGACGGCATCGACCTCGCGACGGCGATCGGCGAGACCGGCGTCGGCGAAGGCGGTGAGGTCGTCCATGTCGAGGACCGTGACGCCGGGGAGATCGGCGACCGACGGTTCGATGTCGCGAGGAACCGCGATGTCGACGAGCAGGAGCGGACGGCCGTCGCGTCGCTCGACGATGGCCGCGACCTCGTCACGGGTGAGGAGGACGGAGGCGGCGCCGGTCGAGGTGAGAAGCACGTCGGCATCGACCAGTTCGTCGGCCACGGCACTGAAGCGTGCGGACCGAGCGTCGAGCGACTTGGCGACGGCCTTGGCGGTGTCGAAGGTGCGGTTCGCGATCACCAGATCGGCCACGTCGGCGGCGGCGAGCGAAGCGGCCATCGACGAGCCCATGTCGCCCACGCCCAGCACGATGGCCCTGGCGCCGCGCAAGCCGTCGCGACCGTGCGCCGTCAACTGCTCGGCGGCGAGTGCAACGGCCGCGTACGACACCGACGCGGTGCCCTGGCCGATCGCCGTCTCGTTCCGGACACGTTTGCCCGCCTCGAGCGCGTGGCGGAACAACAGATTGAGCGTCGGCCCGACCGCGTCTGCGTCCTGGGCGGTCACCCAGGCGGTCTTGACCTGCCCTTGGATCTCGTGCTCGCCGAGCACCGCCGAGTCGAGGCCCGAGACGACCTCGAAGAGATGCGCCGCCGCCGCGGAGTCGTGATGCACGTACAGGTGATCGGTGAAATCCTCGGGATCGAGGAAGGCGACCTCGCCGAGCACGGAACGAATGTCGGCGTAACCACCGTGGAACTTCTCGGCCACCGCGTAGATCTCGGTGCGGTTGCAGGTGGAGAGCACGACGGCCTCGGAGAGGTGGTCGCGGGTGAGCAAACCATGCAGGGTCTTGGTCACCGCGTCGCCGTTGACGGTCATCGCCTCGCGGACCGCGAGGGGTGCGGTCCGGTGGTTCAGGCCGATGACGACGACAGGCATGTTCTCAGCAGATCCAGTGCTTCAGCGTGGCGGTTGCTTCGGAGCAGGTCGAGCATCTCGGAATCGAGCGCCTCCTGCCATGGCAGTCCTTCGGTGGAACGCCCTTCGGCTTTGATTCGTTCCCTCTCAGCCGAGAGGATTTCCAACAGGTCATCGTATTCGGACCCGAACTCCGCTTCGAATCGGCGACGCAGCCAGGTTGCCAGAGCGGGGCTGTGCCCGCCGGTCGCGATCGTGATCAGGATCGGTCCGCGGCGCACTCGGGCCGGCAGCGTGAACGAGCAATTCGCCGGATCGTCAGCCGAGTTGACCCACACGCCGGCCCCGTCGGCGTCGAGAAAGACCCGACGGTTGACCGCTCCGTCGTCGGTCGCGGTGACGACCAGTCGGTGGTCCGCCGC
The DNA here is from genome assembly GCA_028822535.1 of Acidimicrobiales bacterium. GTDB lineage: Bacteria > Actinomycetota > Acidimicrobiia > Acidimicrobiales > Salinilacustritrichaceae > Salinilacustrithrix. The sequence continues at coordinate 339 of JAPKDO010000469.1, read as the reverse complement.
CTCGGGCGAGGCGTAGGGACGCTCCTCGATCGTCACCGGCATGTCCCGGATCCGGTCGTCGACGTCCGGCGCCACGACCGTGACCGTGTCGGCGCCGCCGACCAGCAATCCCTCGATCTTGTTGACGGCGACGGCTCCCCCGCCGACCACGAGCACCGACCGTCCACGCAGCACCAGGTTCACCGGATACTGCGGACCGTCGACAGGCATACGACCTCAGGCTACGACCGATGTTCTTGGGGGGAGGCGACGGCGTGGAAGGGCCGGGCCTCGGTCAGGATTCGCGGCGCTGTTGGTAGAAGCTGAGGATCTGCATCTCGACGGCGAGGTCGACCTTGC
>JAPKDO010000125.1 GCA_028822535.1 Acidimicrobiales bacterium | reverse complement strand
GCCCGCCAGTCGGTCTCGTCATCGAGACGAATGCCGACCCAGCCCTTCGATCCGACGTACTTGGGGAGGAAGAAGGGCTCGCCCTCGGCCAGCAGACTCTCCTGTTCGCCGGGCGCTGCCTTCATCGTCGCCTGCGGCCGACCCTGATCGTCGACGCCGTAGCTCACGAAGATCTTGTCGCGCACACGGAACGTCGGGTGTCCCCAGGTCTCGCGTTCGGTCGCCTCGGGAAATCCCAGAGCGATGTCGCGGATCGCCTGCTGCGGATCGACGGCCATGTCCCAATCGTGGCATGTCGGTGGGTGTTCTAGGCTCCGCGACGTGTATCAGCGCATCATCGTGGGGACCGACGGATCGAAGACAGCGGCCAAGGCCGTCGAACGGGCGGTACAGCTCGCCGGCTCGTCCGGTGCGTCGCTGACGATCATGACCGCGGCCAAGCCGTCGAAGGGCCAGCCCGTCGTCGACGCCGCCAAGGCCGAGCACGACGCGTCTGGGGTGGTCATCGACACCCTGGTCGTCGACGCCGAGCCGGTCTCGGCGCTCATCGACACCGCCAAGAGCGGCGACTACGACCTCGTCGTCGTCGGCAACAAGGGGATGACGGGCGTCCGTCGGTTCCTCGACATCGGCGCGGTGCCCAACAAGCTCTCGCACCATCTGCCGACCAGCATGCTCGTCGTACGGACGTCCTGAGTGCTGCGGGTGGTGCGGGCGACGGTCGCTGCCGTCGCCCTGGTTGCGCTGCTCGCCGGCTGTGAGCTGCGGACCGAGGTCAACATCGATGTCGCCGAGGATGGTTCGGGCACGGTCGAGGTCGGCGCCGGCGTCGACGACGAGGCGTTGGAACGACGACCCGGCGTGCTCGACGACCTGGCACTCGACGACCTGCTCGCGACCGGTTGGTCCGCGACCGAACCCACCAAGGAGGCCGACGGACTGACCTGGGTGCGCCTCGAGCACGAGTTCGCTCGCCCCGAGGACGTCGGTCCGCTCGTGGACGAGATCGCCGGCGACGCAGGACCGTTCCGCGATTTCTCGCTGACCCGGAGCGACGGGTTCGCCGCGACGACCTACGACTTCTCGGGAGTGGTCGACTTCACCTCGGGGGTGTCCGGCCTCACCGAGGACCCCGAGTTGGCCGAGGCGCTCGACGCGGAGCCCGTTGACCTGATCGAGGCCGAGTTCGGCCAGGCGATCGACGAGGTCTTGAAATTCCGCGTCGGTATTCGTCTTCCCGGCGACGTCGAGTCGAACGCGCCGACACAGGCATCGAACGGCGCTCGCTGGGCGCCCTCGGTCCTGGAACGAGAAGCGATCGACCTCCGTGCCAGCGGCACCATCACCCGGAGCGAGCGGTATCTCTGGGGCGCAGTGGCGGCCGCGGCCGGGTTCGCCCTCGTGCTCTTCCTGGCGATCCGCTTCGCCGGGTGGCGTCGCCGGCGTGGAGAGGCCTCCGAGATCTCCTGATCGGAGTTCCTGACACCCCCCACGAGGATGATGGTGGGGTGGCCACCACCAAGAAGACCCGCTCCCGAACCCAGTTCCGCTGCACGACGTGCGGCGCTGGCACGCCCGTGTGGGCAGGCCGGTGCCCCGGCTGCGACGAATGGAACACCCTGGCGGAGGAGTCCGTGCTGCCCCGGACCGCCGAGGTCCGGACGCCGCCCACGTCCCGTGCGCTGCCGATCGGGGAGGTCCCGGACCGCGACGTGCGGCCCGGAGCGACCGGCGTCGGTGAACTCGACCGGGTGTTGTCCGGGGGTCTGGTTCCCGGGTCGGTGACCCTCGTCGGCGGTGAGCCGGGCATCGGCAAGTCGACGCTCTTGCTCCAGGCCGCAGCCGGAGTGGCGGCGACAGGGAGGCGGGCGCTGTACGTCACCGCCGAGGAGTCCGCTCCCCAGGTCCGCGGTCGTGCGGCTCGCCTCGACGCGATGCCCGACGCACTCTGGCTGGCGTCCGAGACCGACGTCGGTGCGGTGATCGCTCACCTCGACGACGTCGAGCCGTCGGTGGTGGTGGTCGACTCGATCCAGACCGTGCACGATCCGGACCTGTCGTCGGCACCGGGCTCGGTCGGGCAGGTCCGCGCGTGCGCGCACCGCCTCGTCGAGGAGGCCCGCTCCCGCAACGTCGCCGTCGTGTTGGTGGGGCACGTGACCAAGGACGGCGGTCTCGCCGGGCCCCGTGTCCTCGAGCACCTGGTCGACACCGTCTTGTCGTTCGAAGGCGATCGGCACCATGCGCTGCGTCTCCTCCGGGCCGTCAAGCACCGTCATGGTGGTACCGGCGAGCTCGGTGTGTTCGAGATGACCGGTACCGGCCTCGCCGGCGTCGACGACCCGAGCGCACTGTTCCTGTCCGACCGGCGCCCCGGCACCGCCGGTTCGGTCGTGGTGCCGATCCTCGACGGGGGGCGCCCGTTACTCGTCGAGGTGCAGGCGCTGCTGGCCGACTCGCCCCTCCCGACGCCCCGCCGCCAGACCCAGGGGATCGAAGGCGGCCGTCTGGGGATGCTCCTCGCCGTTCTCGAACAGCGAGCCGGGGTGTCGGTGGCCGGCCAAGACGTGTGGGTGACGGTTGCCGGTGGCGTGAAGACGGCCGAACCCGCTGTCGACCTGGCCGTGGCGTTGGCGGTCACGTCGGCGGTCACCGGCACCGGCGTCGTTCCCGACCTGGTGGCCTGCGGCGAGGTCGGCCTCGCCGGCGAGTTGCGTCAGGTGGGTCACCTCGAACGCCGTATGGCCGAAGCCGCCCGCCTGGGCTTCGGCCGTGCCCTCGTGCCCGAGCGGGCCCCGGACCCTCCCGCCGGCTGCCGGGCGATGCGAGCCACCGACCTGGCCGGCGCGATCGACGCAGCCGGATTGCTCGACGGACCGTCGGTCCGGCTTGCAGGCGCCGGATAGAATGCGGAGGTGGCGCCCAGAACCTCCCCCGAGATGCTCGCGGCATTGACCTTCGTCGCCCCGGGTGCGCCGCTGCGGGAGGGCCTCGACCGGATCCTGCAGTCGAAGATGGGGGCACTGATCGTCGTCGGCGACGGTCCCGAGGTGCTCAACATCTGTTCCGGCGGTTTCCTCCTCGACGCAGCATACAGTCCGCAGCGGCTCTCCGAGCTCGCCAAGACGGACGGGGCCATCATCCTCGCTCCCGACGCCACCCGCATCGCCCGGGCCAACGTCCACCTGGTCCCGAACCCCAACGTGCCGACCTCCGAGACGGGTACCCGCCACCGCACCGCCGAGCGTGTCGCTCGCTCCATCGACGTCACCGTCGTGTCGGTCTCGGAGGATCAGCAGGTCATCGCCGTCTACGTGGGTGACGAGAAGCACCCGCTGCAGCCGATCCCGATCCTGTTGAGCCGGGCCAACCAGGCGCTCCAGACGCTCGAGCGGTACCGCATGCGCCTCGACGAGACGGCAGCGTCGTTGTCCGCCCTCGAGGTCGAGGACCTCGTGACCGTGCGCGATGTGGTCACCGTGCTCCAGCGCACCGAGATGGTCAGCCGCATCGCCGACGAACTCGCCTCCGACATCGTCGAGCTCGGTACCGACGGCCGCCTCATCAAGCTCCAGCTGGACGAGTTGCTCGGCGGCGTCGAGGACGACCGGACGATGGTGCTCAAGGACTACTTCCACGAGGAACGGTCCTGGCACATCGAGGAGGCGCTCGAGGCGCTGGCCGAACTGGGGACCGAGGACCTCCTCGACCTCCGGACGGTCGGTTCGATGCTCCACCTTCCCGGCGGCATCGACCTCGACGCATCGGTGCAGCCCCGCGGCTACCGCCTCCTCGCCCGGATCCCACGCCTGCCCGAGAACATCATCGAGTCGATCGTCGGCCGCTTCGGTTCGCTCCAGAAGATCATGCGGGCCACGATCGACGACCTCGATGACGTCGACGGCGTCGGCGAGACGCGGGCCCGGGCCATCAAGGACGGACTGTCACGGCTCGCCGAATCGTCGATCCTCGACCGCTACGCATGAGGAAACCATGACCCAACAGTTCACGCTCCCCTCTGGGACCCCGGCCTACAGGGCCACGCCGTCGGACGGCCGAGCCGCCACGCGCGGCGTCGTGCTCGTCCCCGACATCGGCGGTTTGCGGCCGCTGTTCTCGGACATGTGCCAGCAACTCGCTGACGACCATGGCTGGAGTGTGTGCGCTCCCGAGCCCTGGCCGGGTCGCGAGCACCTGGCGATCGAGGAGCGACTCGCCGCCGTCGGGACGCTGAACGACGACGAGGTCCTCGCCGACCTCGTCGCGGCCGCGGACGCGACCGGTGCCGAGACCGTGGGCGTCCTCGGTTTCTGCATGGGCGGCATGTACACGCTCAAGGCGGCCGGCACCGGCCGGTTCCATCGAGCCGCTGCGTTCTACGGCATGATCCGGATCCCCGAGCAGTGGCAGAGCGAGGGGCAAGGGGAGCCGCTCGATGCTGTCACCGCCGAAGGCGCCGCCCCCGTGCTCGCCATCATCGGCACCAACGACCACTGGACGCCGGCCGCCGACGTCGACGCCCTCGAAGCGACCGGCGCCGAGGTCGTCCGTTATGCAGGTGCCGACCACGGTTTCGTGCACGACCCGAGCAGGCCGGATCATCGAGCTGACTATGCCGCCGACGCATGGCGGCGGGCCGTCACGTGGATCGACGGGTGAGCTGCTCGCGATCGGTGATCTGGTAGCGCCGATCCCGCTGGTCGAGCCAGCCCAGCTTCACGAAGCTGGCGATGGCCTTGTTGACCCGCTCGCGTGAGGCGCCGACCATGCCGGCCAGTTCCTCCTGGGTGACCGGGAGGACGAAGTCGTCCTCGTCCCCGGCGAGTTCGAGCAGACGCTTGGCCGTCCGGCCGGTGACGTCGAGGAACACCGAGTCGGCCAAGGCAGCGTCGGTCGAGCGCAGCCGTTGCGACAGCATCGCCACGACGCTCCACAAGAGCTGTGGGCGGGCCTCGTAGAGATCACGCACCGGGCCATAGCCGATGATCGTCACCGTCGAGGGTTCGAGCGCTCGGGCCTCCGTCGATCGGCCGAGGCCGTCGAAGAGTGGCATCTCGCCGAAGAGGTCGCCCCGCTCCATCAGCGCGATGACCGATTCGCGTCCGTCGATCGACCGCTGGGTCATCGCGATGCGGCCGTCGTCGACCACGAACACCTCGTTGGATTCGTCGTCCTCGGTGAACAACACATCGCCACGCCGGAGCACGCGCACCGACGCGGACGCGGCGATCGCATCGAGTTCGGTGTCGGTCAGGTCCTTGAACAGTTCGGACCCCGCGAGAAGTGCTCTGTCGGCCACACCGGGAATCTAGGCGACCGTCGCACCGCCGAGTGGCAGACGTCACCCGAGACGAGGGATCGACCAGCGCGCGTGCGTACGCTCGTCGGCGTGTCCGACCCCGACCGAACCCGCGAACCCTCCTCCGTGTGGGTCATCGTCGTGGCCGGCGGTGGCGGGACCCGCTTCGGCGGCGCCAAGCAGTTCGTGCGCCTCGCCGGTCGACGTGCGATCGACTGGTCGATCGCCGCAGCACGCTCCGTGGCTGACGGTGTGGTGGTGGTGCTGCCGGCCGCTGACATCACGGCGGACATCGATGTCGACGCGGTCGTGGCCGGCGGGGCAACCCGCGCCGAATCCGTGCGCCGTGGCCTTGCCGCCGTGCCGTCGGACACCGCCGTCGTGCTCGTCCATGATGCTGCCCGGCCGGCAGCGACCCCTGCGCTGTTCCGCGCGGTCGTCGATGCGGTCGAGGACGGCGCCACCGGCGTCGTCCCGGGTGTCGCCGTGACCGACTCGCTCCGGCTCCGCAGCGGTTCGGCGGTCGACCGCGACACGCTCGTCGCGGTACAGACCCCGCAGGGGTTCCAGGCGGATGCGCTCCGAGCGGCCCACGCATCCGGACACGACGCATCGGACGACGCCACGCTCGTCGAGCGCGGCGGTGGCACCATCACTGTCGTGGATGGCGAGATCACCAACGTGAAGCTCACCCATCCCGATGACGTGGTACTGCTCGAACGCACGCTCGGTGGGGTGGGACGATGACGGGGCGGGTCGGCATGGGTTTCGACGTCCACCCGATCAGCGACGACCCGGCGCGTCCCATGGTCCTCGGTGGGCTCACGTTCGACGGTCCCGGCCTCGTCGGGCACTCCGACAGCGATGTCATCGCCCACGCCTGTACCGACGCACTCCTGGGTGCCGCGGGTCTCGGCGACATCGGCTCGCACTTCCCGGACACGGACCCCGCCCTGGCCGGCGCCGACAGCATCGAGTTGCTGCGGACGGTCGGCACCGAGATCCGAGAGGCCGGGTGGACGGTCGCGAACGTGGACTGCTCCGTCGTCTGCGACCGACCCAAGATCGCGCCGCACCGGCACGAGATGCAGCAGCGGCTCTCCGAGGCCGCCGGCGGACCGGTGACCGTCAAGGGCAAGCGGCCGGAAGGTCTCGGCTCGCTCGGACGCGGCGAAGGCGTCGCCTGTTGGGCTGTCGCACTGCTCGAACGAGAGGATCCGTCATGAGCCAGCGCAAAGGGAGTGGAGGCGGGGGAGGCAAGGGCCGGCGCAAGCCGCCGCCGACCCGACGTTCCGGTACGCCCGGTCGGCCACCGAAGAAGGAGGCCCGTGGTCGGACCGGAGCGATCGACGGGCGACACAAGAAGCCGAGCCGCGAGGGGCTTGGAGGCGACCAGATCGAGGGCATCCACGCGGTGCGTGAAGCCTTGCTGGCCGGCCGCCGAAAGGTCTACGAGATCCTGTTGTCGACCGACCGAGCCGACGCGCCCGACCTCGAGGACATCCGCGTGCTCGCCGAGCAGTACTCGGTGTCGGTGCGCGAACTCGGTCGGGCAAAGCTCGGCTCCGAGGCGCGGACCACGGCGCATCAAGGTGTCGTCGCTCGTGCAGCAGCGCTGCGTGAGACCGACATCGAGGAGCTGTACCGCCCGGTGGGGGACACGCCGCCGTTCCTCCTCGCGTGTGACGGCATCACCGATCCGGGCAACCTCGGCGCGCTGTTGCGCACGGCCGCGTGCGCTGGCGTCACGGGCGTCCTGCTTCCCCGGCATCGTGCGGTCCATGTCACGCCGGCGGTGACCAAAGCGGCGGCAGGGGCCGTCGAACACCTGCGGTTCGCGATCGTCGGCGGCTTGCCCACGGCACTCGCCGACGCGACCGAGCGCGGCGCGCTCGTCGTCGGGCTCGACATGGGCGGAGACGTGTCGTTGCACGATCTTCCGCCCGTCGACCGCTCCGTCGTCGTGGTCCTGGGCTCCGAGGGGCGCGGCCTGGGCCGTCTCGCGCGCGAGCGATGCGGGGTCGTCGCCTCCATCCCCATGACCGGGGTGGTCGAATCCCTCAACGTGAGTGTCGCCGGAGCCCTCGCCCTCTACGAGGTGGTCCGGCGGCGAGCGTGAGCGTGCGACCGGGTGGTCACGGGAACGTGTTGATTCGTCGCCTGACGGCGGAGTTCCTCCCCTCGCGTTGACATCGTGACGTAACGGACGTCACACTGTGACTAGTCCGTTCGGGTGGGTCCCGCGATGGTCACGGTGCGTGGGGAGTTCACGGGCACCGGGCTGTCTCGGCCCGTCGTCGGGCGCTCCACCGACACTCACGACGCACCCAGGAGCCCTCCCCCCGTGGCGATCATCCGCAATGCCGTGCTCACCGATGTGACCGACATCGAGCTCGTGGCCCGCTATCACGACAGTGGCTGCGCCGACACCCTCGAGGCGATCCTCCATCGATACCGACGCTTCGCACGAGCCAAGGCCCGCGGCTATTTCCTGATCGGCGGAGACAGCGACGACGTCGAACAGGAGGCGCTGATCGGGCTCTACAAGGCGGTGCGGGACTTCCGACCCGAACACCAGGCCAGCTTCCGAGCGTTCGCCGAGTTGTGCATCAAGCGTCAGATCATCACCGCCATCAAGACGGCGACTCGCCAGAAGCACCAACCACTCAACTCGTACCTGTCGATCTCCGGGAACCGCAACGAAGACGATTCCGCTGATGCACCGGTCGACGAGATCCTCGCCGGCCACTCCGATGACGATCCGTGCGATGCGGTCATCGCTGACGAGCGCATGCGCGGCATGGAGCGATCGATGAAGGCGCTGCTGTCGGCGCTCGAGGTCGAGGTCCTCCGCCTCTACGTCGCCGGCCGGAGCTACCAGGAGATCGGCGAGCAGCTCGGACGACACACCAAGTCGATCGACAACGCGCTGCAGCGGATCAAGCGCAAGCTCGACGGCCAGCTCGCCGGCGCCGAGGACGCACTGGTCAGCGTCGCCTGATCCGTCGACCGTCAGTACCGGGCGCGCCAGACGCCCCGGCCGGCCCGCTTCGCGTCGTACAGCGCGGCGTCCGCACGGTCGATCACGGCGGTGGCATCGTCGTCGCCGCCATCGCTGACCGCGATGCCGACGCTGAGTCCGACCGTGAACGGCCGGTCGCCGATGAGGATCGGCACGGTCATCGCCTGGATCACACGATCGGCGATGCGTGCGATCTCGGTCGGCTGATCCAGATTCTCGAGGACGACCAAGAACTCGTCACCCCCGAATCGCCCCACGCGGTCACCGGTGCGGCAGGCCGAACGGATCCGGTCGGCGACGACGACCAGGACTCGGTCGCCGGCAGCGTGACCGTGCGTGTCGTTGACCGCCTTGAACCCGTCGAGGTCGCAGAACAGCACCCCACCCGAGACCTCGCGGGGTCGACGTCGGCGAGCGATCGCTCCGGTCAGGTGTTCGACGATGGCCGCCCGGTTCGGAAGACCCGTGAGGGAGTCGTGCATCGCCAGGTGCTCGTGGAGGAGCGACTGCTCATGACGTTCGGTGATGTCGGCGATGGTCACGACTGCGGCGGTGGACTCGAGTCTCGTGGCAGCGAGTGCGCAGATGGATGAGATGAGCCAGCGATCTCGACCATCGGGATGTGCGTAGCGGACGATACGTCCGGTCACCGAGTCGCCGGAGTCGATCACTCGGAGCGCAGCGTTGTCCTCCCGGGTCGGGAGCAGTGCGTCGTTGGCCTCGACGACCCGAGAAAGCAGTGAGTCGCTCAGCGGCGAGCCGATCAACGCGCCCTGTGGTTCGCCGAGGTGCGCATGCGCAGCGCCGTTGGCATCGGTCACGACGCCGCCGGCGCCGATGACGAGGATGCCCTGATCCACGGCGGCGAACGTGGCGGACAGCAGCTGCTCCCGTCGTTCCAGGCGTTGACGCGCCTCGACCTCGGCGGTCGCGTCGACGATGGTCGTGACGACGCCGATGACGGGCCCGTCGCCGTCGCCGTCGCCGGCGCCGGCGCGGTGGGGTTCGGCCCGGATCCGGAACCAGACGGTGCCGGCCTCGAGATCGAAGGAGAAATCGTCTTCGGCAGCTCGTCCGAGCGCCGCCGCCCGAACGAGCGCTTCGCCGTCGGGCCGGTCGTTCACGAACTCGAGCCAGTCGGTGATCTCGCCGTCGGTCGGACACCGCTGCTGAAGCCAGTGGTTCGCGAACACGACCTGTCCGTGTGCGTCGCGTACATCGATGCCGCACGGAGCGATGTCGGCGATCGGCGTCCGTTCGGGCCGGTGGACCGGACTCAAAACGGCATCGTCGGTCAGATGGACCCGTAGCACGAGGCCACCGATCGCTGGATCGTCGCGGGCGTTGGTGACGACGCACAACCCGTTCCACCAGCCCCCATCGGGGCCCTTGAGCCGAAGATGGAACGAGTCGGCCGCTCCATCACGATCCGCCACCTGACCGATGACGCCGAGGGCTGCCGGTAGGTCCGCGGGATGGACGTCGCTCAGCGGGTGCCGACCCTCCGCAACCTGGTTCTCCCCGAAGCCTCGACCCGATGCCCCGACCACCCGCGCGACGATTCGGAACTGGTCATCGAGGAGGATGGTGACGTCGGCAGAGTCGGCCACCATGGCCCAATCCCGAGAATTGCGCGCTTCGCCCGTCGTCACGACTTCAACCTACGGACGCTCGAAAGCGTCTGATCAGGCCGAACACCGGTGAGTTCGCGGCCCCGGCAGCGACGATGAGTCGATCAGGTCACGGTGTCAACGCCCCTTCGGCGCCCGATCGGACAGCGTCGACCGAGGGCCTTCTCATCGCTCACGCTCCGCGGTCACGTTCGCTCGATACGGCGTGGTTCCGTCTACACGATGCCGAGCGCATCCATGGCGGTGGCGACGCGGAGGAAGCCGGCGATGTTTGCTCCGGTGACGTAGCTCCCGGGCGCGCCGTACTCGTCGGCGGTGTCGCGACAGGTGGCGTGGATCTTGCCCATGATCTGAGCGAGGCGTTCCTCGGTGTGGGCGAAGGTCCACGAGTCGCGGCTCGCGTTCTGCTGCATCTCCAGGGCCGAGGTGGCGACGCCGCCGGCGTTGGCAGCCTTCCCAGGGCCGTAGGCGATGCCTGCCTCCGCGAAGATCTGGATTCCTTGAGCGGTCGTGGGCATGTTCGCACCCTCGGCGACGGCGATGCAGCCGTTCTCCACCAGCGTGGCGGCGTCGCGTCCGGTGAGCTCGTTCTGCGTCGCGCAGGGGAGCGCGACGTCGCACGGGATCTCCCAGATGCTCGAGCCGTCGGAGAACTCCGCGCTCGGCCGCTGCTCGGCGTAGTCGCGCACTCGCCGACGCTGGCGCTGCTTGATGTGCTCGAGCAGTTCGAGGTCGATCCCCTCCGGGTCGTGGACGACGCCGTCGGAGTCAGAGCAGGCGACGACGGTGCCGCCGCACTGCTGGACCTTCTCGATGGCGTGGATGGCGACGTTGCCCGAGCCCGACACGACGCACCGCTTGCCGTCGAGGTCCTGGCCGCGTTCGCGGAGCATCTCCTGCGTGAACATCACGACGCCGTATCCCGTCGCCTCGGTCCGGACGAGAGCGCCTCCCCAGTCGGTGCCCTTCCCGGTCAGGACGCCGGACTCGTAGCGGTTGGTGATCCGCTTGTACTGACCGAACAGGTAGCCGATCTCCCTGGTGCCCACGCCGATGTCGCCGGCGGGGACGTCGGTGTACTCGCCCAAGTGGCGGTACAGCTCGGTCATGAAGCTCTGACAGAAGCGCATGACCTCGTCGTCGGAGCGGCCCCGCGGATCGA
>JAPKDO010000468.1 GCA_028822535.1 Acidimicrobiales bacterium | reverse complement strand
CCGAACTCGCGGTGATGTGAGAGGTCGACGATGTTGCCGCCGGCTCGTCCGACCGCTGCCGTGAGCGCGCCGAGGGCTCCGGGCGTGTCGGGAACGTCGATGACCAACCGGCTGAGGCGACCCGTCCGGGCGAGGCCGCGCATGATGACCGACGACAACAGCCGCAGGTCGATGTTCGCGCCCGACAGCACGACGCCGACCGCCTTGCCCGCGTAGCGGTCCGGTTCGACCAGCAGCGCGGCGAGTGAGGCTGCCCCCGCGCCCTCGGTCACGACCTTCTCGATCTCGAGGTACCAGACGACGGCTTCCTCGATCGCCCGCTCGGGCACCGCGACGACATCGTCGGCGAGCGCCCCGATGATCTCGGTCGTCAACACGCCCGGGCTCTTGACGGCGATGCCTTCGGCGATGGTCGGCCCCCACGTGACCGGCGGTTCGGCGGTACGCCGCCTCGTCGCTGCGATCATCGCCGGGTACAGCTCGGACTGCACACCGACGAGGTCGACGCCCGGGGCCACGCCGCGTGCAGCGACACAGCCTCCTGCGAACAAACCGCCACCGCCGACCGGAACGACGATCGCGTCGAGGTCGGGAGCGTCCTCGATCAGTTCGAGGACGCACGTGCCCTGACCCGCGATCACCAACGGATCGTCGTACGGAGGGACGAGGGTCGCGCCCTGCTCCGCTGCGATCCTCTGCGCGACCTCGGCCGACTCGTCGAGCGAGTCACCTTCCACGACGACGGTTGCACCGTTGTCCTCGGTGCGGCTGATCTTCGTGGCCGGCGTCGACTCGGGCATCACGATCGTCGACGGGATGCTCAGCAGCGTCGCGTGGTGGGCGACCGCCTGCGCGTGGTTGCCGGCCGACATCGCCACCACACCGCGACGTCGTTCGTCCTCGTCGAGCGCGAGCAGACGATTGCGCGCGCCTCGTTCCTTGAACGATGCCGTGTACTGGAAGTTCTCGAACTTGACCCACACGTCGGCGCCGGTGATCGCCGACAGCGTGTGCGAGCGCGTGGTCGGGGTGCGGAGCACTGCACCTCGAATCGCAGCGGCAGCCGAACGGACATCGTCGAGCGTGACCGGGAGTCGCGAGTGTTGCACGGTCGCATCGTGACACGCCCGGCTCCCGACACGCCCAGGTCCGGACACGCCCGGACCGATCGGCGTGCGGGCCCGTAGGATGTCGGGCATGAGCACGTACGAGACGCCCGAGTGGCACCCGGCCTTCGAGGAGTACTGCGAAGCGATCTGGGAACTGGCCGAAGACGACATCTCGGTCATCCAGGCCCGCATCGCCGAGCGGCTCGAGGTCAGTCGTCCTGCGGTCTCCGAGATGATCCGGCGTCTCGACGGAGAAGGCCTCGTCGACGCCGACGGCAGCAAGATCGCGCTCACGAGCGACGGCAAGAAGCTCGCAGAGCGTGTCGTGCGTCGACACCGGTTGGCGGAGCGGTTCCTCACCGACATCCTCGGCCTGTCTTGGGCCGAAGCCCATCAGGAAGCCGGCAAGTGGGAACACGTGATCTCCGACAACGTCGAGGCCGCCATCGACCGCCACCTCGGCTCCCCCACCACGTGCCCGCACGGCAACCCGATCCCCGGGTCGGACTACGACGCGCCGAACACCATCCCGTTGGCCGGTGTCGTCGTGGGCGACGAGTTCACCGTCAGCCGCATCCCCGAGGAGCTCGAGTTCACGCCCGGGCTCCTGGAGTTCCTCGAGGACGCAGCGTTGCTGCCCGGCACCAGCGGGTCGGTCAAGGCATCGTCACCGGACGGGACCACCACGATCGAGATCGACGGGAACGCGATCGGCATCGGCGCCTTCGCGAGCGAACGCATCCTCGTCCGCGCTCGCTAGCGCGACTCAGTCCTCCACGACGAACTCGCGGAAACTCGCACGGGCGATCTGCCACGCGTCCGGGTCGAAGGCACCGTCGGCGCCGACGCACGCCGCAGCAGCGAAGCCCATCTGGAGCATGTGATGGGTGTTGTCCGGCGTGAACAGCCCTTGCCGGCCGAGCACCGTCACGCGGTGTGACGTCGCCAGCGCTCGCTCGGCCCGCCCGATGCGCTCGCCTCGCTCGGACGGGC
>JAPKDO010000124.1 GCA_028822535.1 Acidimicrobiales bacterium | reverse complement strand
GGCCCACGACGGCGACCACGGCGAACGAACCGCCGACGAGGAACGTGTAGGAGCCCAGGTAGAACAGCGTCGCCTCGATGCCCCGCTCGGTGGCGGCCTGGATGGCCATGAGGATGAAACCGGCGTGGCTGATCGACGAGTAGGCGAGCATGCGCTTCACGTCGGTCTGGACGACGGCCATGATCGAACCGACGATCAGGGTGAGCAGCGCCAGGGCGTAGACGATGGGCTGCCAGTCGACCCGGTAGGTGTTGAAGCCCAGGTAGAAGACCCGGACCAGGCCGGCGAAGCCGGCGGCCTTGACGCCCGAGGCCATGTAGGCGACGACCGGCGTCGGCGAGCCCTGGTAGACGTCGGGCGTCCAGGCGTGGAAGGGGGCGGCGGCGACCTTGAAGCCGAGACCGACCAGCAACATGGCCATGCCCGCCATGAGCAGGCCGTTGTCGAACAGGACGGTGCCCGACAGGAAGTCGAGGATCTCGACGAGGTTGGTCGTGCCGGTGGCGCCGTACGTGAGCGCGATGCCGTAGAGCAGGAACGCCGATGCGAACGACCCGAGCACGAAGTACTTGATGCCCGCCTCTTGTGAGGTGATGCGGCGCAGGTGCATGGCGGCCAGTACGTAGACCGACAGCGACAGGATCTCGAGTCCGAGGAACAGGACGATCAGGTCGTTGGCGCCAGCCATGAGCGTGCCGCCCGCGGCCGAGAGCAGCAACAGGATGTAGAGCGCGGGGCCGTCCATGCCCTCGCGACGCAGGTAGCTGTCGGCGAGCAACGACGACAACACGACCGAGGCGCAGATCACGACGGTCACGAACAGCGAGAACCCGTCGATGCCGAGTGCACCGGCGAGCACCGAGTAGGGCCCACCGTCGATGTCCTGCACGCGCTCCCACAGGGGCCACGTCGTGACCGCAGCGGCGATGGCGCCACAGGAGGTGACCAGCGGGTAGAAGCCCTCGAACGGCTTCCAGCGGGTGAGCGCCTCGAGGAGCATCAGGGCCATCGCGACACCGCTGAGGATCAACAGCGGCAAGATGGCCGACCACTCGACGGCGGGGGTGGCGATCGGCTCGACGAGTTCGTCGGCGGCCTGGAGCAGCGTGGCGAGCATCACTCCCCCTCTCCGTGGTCATCGGTGTCTTCGGCATGACCGTCGTCTTCGGCATGACCGTCGTCTTCGGCATGCGACTCGTCGGCGTGATCATCGTCGTCGGCGCCGTGGGAGTCGACGACGGTGCCGCTGAAGCCGGAGGTGGCTGCGTCGGGCTCGGTGAAGTCGGTGGTGTTCTCGATGCGCTCGACCAGCGCCGAGACCGCCGGCTCGATGCGTTCGAGCACCGGCTTGGGATAGACGCCCATGAACACGATGAGGCCGATGAGCGGGATCATGACCACGAACTCGCCCAGCTTCATGTCGGGCGTGCCCGGGTCGTCGTCGGCCGGCGTGCCGTGGAAGACCCGCTGGTAGGCCCACAGCAGGTACAGGGCGGCGAGGATCACGCCGGCGGCGGCCACGACGGCCCACCACTTGGCGGTGAGATAGGCGCCGGCGAGGATCAGGAACTCACCGACGAAGCCGTTGAGGCCGGGCAGACCGATCGAGCTCAACATGACGAGGGTGAAGACGCCTGCCAGGACCGGCGCCGTCTTCTGCATGCCCGACATGGTGGCGATCTCGTAGGTGTGGCGGCGCTCGTAGATCATGCCGAGCAGGAGGAACAGCGCACCGGTCGAGATGCCGTGGTTGACCATCTGCAGGATGCCGCCCTCGATCGCCTGGGTCGTCAGGGCGAAGGTGCCGAGGGCGATGAAACCGAGGTGCGCGACCGACGAGTAGGCGACGAGGCGCTTGAGGTCCTTCTGCATGGTGGCGACGATCGCGCCGTAGAGGATGCCCACCACGCCGAGCGTGAGGAACACGGGTGCGAAGAAGTGCGAGGCGTCGGGGAACAGGTACAACCCGAAGCGGAGGAATCCGTACGTACCGAGCTTCAACATGACGCCGGCGAGCAGTACCGAACCGGCTGTCGGCGCTTGGGTGTGGGCGTCGGGCAACCAGGTGTGGAGCGGGACCAGCGGGACCTTGACGGCGAAGGCCATGGCGAACGCCAGGAAGATCCACTTCGCCGCGCCCCAGTGGAGCGGGTTCCACGAGTTGGCGTTCGGGTCGGTCGGCAGGTCGCCGTTCTGTTGCGCCTCGAGCAGCTCGGCCCGGTTGTCGGCGAGCTCGACGACATCGAAGGTGATCTGCTCGGACGCCTCGACCTCGGCCGCGAGGATCTCGACCTCGTCGAGGAGGGCGGGGTCGACCTGGAGACCAGCGCCCAACTGGCTCTGGACGGTCTGCTCGAGCTGGGCGAGCTGTTGGCGGGCGACGGCGCTCTGGTCGACCTTGGTGTCGCGGTCGACGAAGGCCAGAGCGAGGATGCCGACGAGCATCAGCGCCGAGCCGAACATCGTGTAGAGGAAGAACTTGAGGGCGGCGTACACCCGCTGGCCGTATCCCCAGCCGCCGATGAGGAAGTACATCGGGACGAGGACGATCTCGAAGAAGATGAAGAACAGGAACAGGTCGAGCGACGTGAACGCACCGATGCAGCCGGCTTCGAGCAACAACAACCAGGCGTAGTACGGCTTGGGGTCCTTCTTGGGTGTCACCGCGACCAGCGTGAGCGGGAAGAGGACGCCGGTGAGCACGACGAGGAACAGCGAGATGCCGTCGACGCCGAGGTGCCACTGGATGCCGAACTCCTCGATCCAGGTGTGGACCGACTCGAACTGCATGCCCGAGTCGTGCCGATCGAAGGCGGCGAGCATCCAGACCGTGAACGCGCCCGCCGTGCCCGAGAACAGCAGGGCCACGAGACGCAGGATCTCGGTGCGGCGCTTCGGGATGAGGGCGACCACGATCGCGCCGATGAGCGGGACGAGGACCGCAGCGGTCAACAGCGGGAAGCGGACGACCGCACCGCCTTCGGCCGCGAGCAGGGGGAGGGCGTGCATCAGAAGGTGACCTGGGCGATGAAGTAGGCGAGCAGGAGCACCGCGCCGCCGGCGATGCCGAGGGCGTAGCTGCGGACGAAGCCGGTCTGGGAACCGCGGAGCCCCTCACCGGTGCGCTTGACGAGGCCGGCGACGCCGTTGACCGCGCCGTCGACGACGGTCTTGTCGAACGTGGCCGTGGCCTCGAAGCCCTTGCGACCGGGACCGCCCATGAAGGCCGAGATCGAGCTGTCGTACTTCCAGCCCTCGGCGAGGATCTCGGGCTCGATCGGTTCGCGCTGCTTTCGGATGTAGATGGCGTAGGCGATGCCGATGCCGATCGCTCCGGCGACCACCGCGAGGACGGCGAGGCCGACCTTCATGCCGGTGGTCGCAGCTGAGGTCAGGTGGACCTCGTTGGGGATCGAGGGGTGGAGCCAGTCCTCGAGGAAATGCAGGTCCTTGGCGAAGGGCAACTGGATGGCGCCACCGATCGCTGCCGCGACGGCCAACACGGCCAGCGGGACCCACATCGTCCAGGGCGACTCGTGCGGCTCGCCGTGCAGGACGAGCGTGTCGGCCTCGACGGGCTCGGCGCCAGCATCGGCGGTGGCGTCGACGTCGGCTTCGGCCTCGGCCTCGGCGCCTTCGGCGGCGTCGTCGCTCGTCTCCTCGGCGGTGTCGGCGTGATCGCCGGACTCGACCTCGAAACGCTCGTCGCCGAAGAAGACCATGAAGACCTGGCGGCTCATGTAGAAGGCCGTGAGCAGCGCGGTCACGAGGCCGACGGCGTAGAGGGCCCAGTTGCCGGTGCCCTCGGCGTGGGCGGCGTACAACAGGATCTCGTCCTTGCTGAAGAAGCCCGAGAACGGCGGGACGCCCGCGATGGCCAGCCAGCCGATGATGAACGTGCCGGCCGTGATCGGCATGTACTTGCGCAGGTTGCCCATGCGGCGCATGTCCTGCTCTTCGTGCATGCCGTGGATGACCGAGCCGGAGCCGAGGAACAGCAACGCCTTGAAGAAGGCGTGCGTGATCATGTGGAAGACGGCGGGCACGTAGGCGCCCACGCCGACGGCCAACATCATGTAGCCGAGCTGGCTGACGGTCGAGTACGCCAGCACCTTCTTGATGTCGCGCTGGCTGACGGCGATCGTCGCGGCGAACAGCGCCGTGAAGGCGCCGGTCCACGCGATGACCGGCTGCACCCAGCTGGCGGCCTCGGCGATGATCGGGTTGACACGGGTGAGGAGGTAGACGCCCGAGGTCACCATCGTCGCTGCGTGGATGAGAGCCGACACGGGCGTGGGACCGGCCATGGCATCGGGCAGCCAGACGAACAGGGGGAACTGGGCCGACTTGCCGATGGCGCCGACGAACAGACACATCGCGATGAGCGTCGCCGTGGTCTCGGGCAGGCTTCCGGCGCCGCCCAGGATCTCGGTGTAGGTGATCGAGCCGAGCGCAGCGAAGCTGGCGAAGATCGCCACCATGAAGCCCCAGTCACCGATGCGGTTGGTGACGAACGCCTTCTTGCCGGCCGACGCCTTCTCGGGGTCGGTGAACCAGAAGCTGATGAGGAAGTACGAGCACGCACCCACGCCTTCCCAGCCGAGGAAGGTGATGAGCAGGTTGTTGCCCAGCACGAGCATCAGCATCGAGAACACGAAAAGGTTCAGGTAGAGGAAGAACTTCGAGAAGTGCGGGTCACCGTGCATGTACCCGATCGAGTACAGGTGGATCAGCGTGCCGACGCCGGTGACGAAGAGGCACATCGTGATCGACAGCGGATCGACCAGGAACCCGACGTCGACCTGCCAGCCACCGACCGGGATCCACTCGAAGAGGGTCTGGGTGAAGCTGCGGGACTCTTCCGGTTCGCCCACCAGGCCGATGAACACGGCCACGGTGGCGAGGAAGGACCCGCCGATCATGGCGGTGGCGAGCATCCCGGCCTGGGGCTCGCCGAGCTTGCGACCGAACACCAACAAGGCGAGGAAGCCGAGCAGTGGCAGGGCAGGGACGAGCCAGACGAGTTCGAGAGTCTCCATGGCCGGCTATCCCTTGAGGAGTGACAGGTCGTCCGCAGTGGCTGCGGGGCGTCTACGGAGAATGGCCACGATGATCCCGAGGCCGACGACGACCTCGGCAGCGGCGACCACCAGCACGAACAGCACGGCGGCCTGGCCCCCGATGTCGTCGAGCATGCGGGAGAAGGTGACGAAGGTCAGCGTGACGGCGTTGAGCATGAGCTCGACGCACATGAACATCACCAGCGGGTTGCGCCGGATCAGGAGACCGACCGCGCCGATGGCGAAGAGCATCGACGCGAGGATCAGGTACCAGGCGGGTTCGACCGCGGCAAGGAGCATCAGGCGTCGGCCTCCGCGTCGTCGGACTCGGGTTCGGAGGGCTCGGCGACCGCTGGCTCGTAGAGCCCTTCGATCTCGAGTTCTTCGCTGACCCGCGACTTCTTGGCGAGCAGTACGGCGCCGACGACGGCGATCACGAGGAGGATCGACGTGACCTCGAAGGCGAGCAGGTAGCGGGTGAACACGACCTCACCCAGCGCCTCGATGTCGGGGCCGCCGTCGGAGAGTCGCCCCAGGTTGCCCTCCATGCCGGTGGCTTCCCACGCCGTGGAGGCGAGCGCGATCACGGGCAGGAAGAAGATGGCGATGCCCACGAAGAACGCGGCGCTGCGCTGACCCACGATCGGTTCGACGTCGAGGTCCTCGGACTGGTCGACGCCGAGCAACATGATCACGAACAGGAAGAGGACCACGATGGCGCCGGCGTAGACGATGACCTGTACGGCGGCGAGGAAGTTGGCCTCCTGGGCGACGAACAGCACGGCGATGCCGAACAGCGTCGCCACCAGCGACAGGGCCGAGTGGACCGGGTTCTTCGACAGGACCACGCCGAGTGCCCCGACGAGGCAGATCGCCCCGGCGACGAGGAAGATGAAGGTCTCCACTAGTGGGCCTCCTCTTCGGGGTCGACGCCGCGCTTGGTGTTGGCCTTCAGTTCGACGTCCTCGCCGGAGTCGTGGCCGTCGGCAGTCTGTCCGAGCTCGGCCGGACGTTCGCCGTAGCCGAGTTCGCCGGCCCAGGCCACGATGCCTTCGAAGTCGGCGTCACCCGACGGTGCGGTCGCCCGCATCCAGGCGGAGGTGTGGTTCTCGACCAACTCGTGGTCCGACCAGTCCTCCCACGGGAGGCGCTGGGCGCGGCCGTCGTCGTCGACGACGAGTTCGTCCTTGGTGTAGATGGCGTCCTGTCGGTTGGTGAAGCTGAACTCGAAGAGCTTGGTCTCGGTGATCGCCTCGGTGGGGCAGGCCTCGACGCACAGGTCGCAGTGGATGCACCGCAGGTAGTTGATCTCGTAGACGAAGCCGTAGCGCTCGCCCGGGCTGACGGGATCGGCCGGGTCGTTGTCCTTGCCGCGCACGTAGATGCAACGGGCGGGGCAGACGCCGGCGCAGAGCTCGCAGCCGATGCACTTCTCCATGCCGTCCTCGTACCGGTTGAGCACGTGGCGGCCGTGGAGGCGGATGGGCTTGGCGCGCTTGCCGCCCTCGTCCTTGACGTAGGGCGAGGTGAGGTTCTTGCCCGAGACGCTCGACTTGTTGAACGTCTTGTTGAACGTGATCTTGAATCCGTCGAGGTAACCCATCAGACCTCCACCTCTCCGAGCTCGCGGCGTTGCCGCGAGACCTCTTGGGCACGGGTGAGGATGGCGAAGCAGGTGCCGCCGATGACCACGAAGCTGACGAAGATCGTCAGCCCGAGGTTCCAACCGGCGTCGCGGCCGACGTTGATCGCAGCGAGCAGGAGCAACCAGGCGAGCGACAGCGGGATCAGGATCTTCCAGCCGAGGTCCATGAGCTGGTCGTACCGGAAGCGGGGCAGGGTGCCGCGGATCAGCACGAAGATGTAGAGGAAGACGAACATCTTGGCGAGCAGCCAGACGATGCCGGAGACCGGTCCGAACCACTGCGGACCGGACGGGCCGCCGAACCACAGGGTCACGATGACGCCCGACATGGTGATCGGGTGCATGAACTCGGCGACGAAGAACATGCCGAATCGGATCGAGGAGTACTCGGTGTGGAAGCCACCGACGAGTTCCTGTTCGGCTTCGAGGAGGTCGAAGGGCGGGCGGTTCATCTCGGCGAGGGCGGCGATGAAGAAGATGACGAACGGGACGAAGCCGGTGACGATGACGTTCCAGTTGGGGATGATCCCGCTGAAGCCTTCGCTGGCCTGGATCTCGACCATCGACCTGGTCGAGAGACCGCCGGTGGTCAACACGAGCGCCGCGACCGAGATGCCCATGGCGGCCTCGTAGGAGACCATCTGGGCGGTGGCGCGCACCGAGCCGAGCAGCGGGTACTTCGAGCCCGACGACCAGCCGGCGAGCATGACGCCGTAGACGGCGATCGAGCTCACGGCGAGGATGAACAGGATCCCGATGGGCGGGTCGGCGAGCTGGGTGTAGGTCTGGTGGCCGGCGATGGTCACGATGCCCGGGTCGTCGGCGTGGAACGTGCCGCCGAGCGGGACGATGGCGAAGATCAAGAAGGCCGGGATGACCGACAGGTACGGCGCCAGGAGGAAGACGAAGCGACGCGCCCGGCCCGGGATCAGGTCCTCCTTGAAGATCAGCTTCATGCCGTCGGCGAGGGTCTGGAGCAGCCCGAACGGCCCGGCCCGGTTGGGGCCGATGCGGTTCTGCATGTCGGAGATGACCTTGCGCTCGAACCAGACCATGAAGATCACGGAGACGAGCAGCACGACGAAGGTGATCAGCACCTTGCCGACGGTGATCAGGACCTCGGCCAGGCCGACGCCGTCGAGGTAGAGGGGGTCGAGTGCGTACATCACCGGCCGACCTCGGCCTGGACGGTCGGCCGCCCGAGCGCCAGCGAGCCGGACGGGGATTGGGTCTGGGGGCGCAGCCCCCAGGAAGGCGCGGCCAGGCCGACGCCGTCGAGGGAGAGGGGGTCGAGTGCGAGGATCACGGCGCCAGCTCCACGCGGACGTCGGTGACCGGGCGGGACACGTCGATCAGGCCGGCGGTGGCGCCACCGGGTTGCGCGTAGGCCACCAGGGCCGCACCGCGGGGCACGCCGTCGGACGGTTCGACGGGCACGGTGATCGTGCCGCGGCCGCCCTCGGCGTTCGAGACCTTGACGGTGCTCCCGGCGGTGACGCCGAGACGGTCGAAGTCGTACGGGTGCAGACGCAGCGTGGCCCCGTGGGGCAACTTCGCCAACGACGGCGAGGCCTGCGTGGCTGCGCCCATGTCGTAGAGCGCCCGCGTGGTGACGAGTCGGAGGCGGTAGCCGTCGATCTGGGGGACCTCGACCGTGGGTGCGACGAAGGTGATGCCCGCGCCGACGGCGGGGCCGCTCGGCCCGTCGGGGGACTCGACGACCTCGGTGTCGATCTCCTCGTCGGAGTCGGTGCCACCCGAGCCGGGGTCACCGGCGCCGGCGTCGTCATTGTCGGCACCGGCCTGCGCTTCGGTCGCTTCGGCTTCGGCCGCCTGGGCCTCGTCGTCGGACTCGGCTGCCTCGGCGGCCACCGCGGCCTCGGCCGCTTCGGGGTCGACGTCGGCGTCGTGCGACGGTCCATCGGACTGCGGCGCCTCGACATGCACGGGCACGACGGTGCCGTCGATGTCGACGTCCTCGATCGTCAGGCCACGGTGCACGGCGGAGACCGCGGTCAGTTCCTCGAACACCGCATGGGCCGACTCGAGGCCGAGGTCGTCACCGAGCCGGAACGCGAGTTCGGCGGCGATGATCCAGTCGGCGCGGGCGGTGCCAGGGGCGGTGACCTTGGGGGCGAGTCGGCTGATGCGCCCCTCGAGGTTGGTGGTGGTGCCGTCGGTCTCGGCGTAGCCGGCCGCCGGCAGCACGATGTCGGCTTGTTTGACCGACGCCGTCGGCAACGTGTCGACCGCGATGACGGTGCGAGCGCCCGCGAGCGCTCGGGTGGCGAGGTCGGTGTCGGGGAAATCGGTGAGCGGGTCGGCCCCGAGCAGGACCAACACGTCGAGCTTGCCGTCGGCTGCCGCCTGCAGGATCCCGGTGGTGTCGAGTCCGTCCGCCGATGGCACCGTGGACCAGGTCTCGTGGAAATGGGCCCGGCCCTCGTCGAGGCTGACACGACCGGGGAGGATCCCGGGGGCGAGTCCGGCGTCGAGCGCACCGTGGACGTTGCCACGACGCAGGGCCGACAGGAAGCGGACATCGTCGAGGCCGTCGAACAGGGCGCCGGCGGCGGCCGTGATGACGTCGGCCGAGTCGGCGAGGTTCCCGCGCCCGACGATGACCGTGACCGGACCGTCGCCGAGGGCGTTCTTGGCAGCGGCGATGTCGTTGCCGTCGATGCCACCGGCGGCAGCCGGCGACGACGAGACGAGCGATGCTGCGACGTCGGCCGCGCCACCGGGGCCGTAGGCGAGCGTGTGGGCGGCGAGCTTGGAGAGGCCCGTGGCGTGCGGGACGATCTCGACGAGCGTGGCGCCGTCCTCGACGATGGCGTGGCGGAGGCGCAGGTACAGGACCGGCAGCTCTTCCTTCGGGTCGACGCCGAGCAACAGGATCGTGCCGCCCGGGGTGCAGGCCTCGTCGATGGTGGCCTTCGGGAGGCCGAACACGACCTCGGCCGGGAGACCGTCGCCGAGTTGGCAGTCGACGTTGTCGGTGCCGATGACGCCCTTCGCGAGCTTGGCCCAGGCGTAGGCGTCCTCGTTGGTGAGGCGGGCGCCGCCGACGACGCCGATGCCGGTCGGACCGGCCGAGTCGAGCGCAGCGGTGATGGCGTCGGACGAGCGGCCGAGCGCGTCTGCCCACGACGTGCGCTGATAGGCGTCGCCTTCGCGGACGAGCGGCTCGGCGAGGCGGTCCTCGGCGTGGATCGACTGGAAGTCGAATCGGCCCTTGTCGCACAACCAGCCCCAGTTGACCGGGTCGATGTCGACGCCCTGGGTGCGCAGCACCTCGTTGCGGCTGGCCTGGACGACGACCCGGCAACCGACCGAACAACTGGTGCACGTGGACTCGACCTGGTCGAGGTCCCACGGACGGGCTTTGAAGCGGTAGGGCTCGGCGGTGAGCGCACCGACCGGACAGATCTGGACGGTGTTGCCCGAGAAGTAGCTGGCGAAGGGCTCGTCGGGGAACGTGTTGACCTGGGTCTGGTTCCCACGGTCGATGAAGTGGATCAGCGCGTCTCCGGCGACCTCGTCGGCGAAGCGGGTGCAGCGATCGCACAGGATGCAGCGTTCGCGGTCGAGGTGGACCAGGTCACTGATCGGGATCGGCTTCTCGAAGTGGCGCTTCTCCTCGATGAACCGCGACTCGCCGGGCCCGTGCGAGTACGCCTGGTCCTGGAGCGGGCACTCGCCACCCTTGTCACAGACCGGGCAGTCGAGCGGGTGGTTGGCGAGAAGGAACTCGAGGACGCCGTCCTGGGCCTTCTTCGTGACATCGCTGTCGGTCACGACCGTCATGCCATCGGACACCGGGATCATGCAGCTCGGCTGGAGCGCCGGGCCGCGACCGGTGTCGATCTCGACGATGCACATGCGACACATGCCGACCGGGTTCATGCGCGGGTGGTAGCAGAAGCGCGGGATGAAGGTCCCGTGCCGCTCGGCGGCTTCGATGACCAACTCGTCGGGACGGGCGTCGATCTCGACGCCGTCGACGGTGATCTTCACGGAGGTCTCGGTCGCGTCAGACACCAGCGGGGGCTCCCTCGGGCGGGATGTAGGCGCCACCGTTGATGGTCACCGACGTGGGGATGTCGCCGCCGCCGCAGTAGGCCTGGAATTCGTCCTTGAACCGGACGACGGCGCTGGCGATCGGCGAGACGGCCGACGGGCCGAGCGGGCAGATCGTGGTCTGCTTGGGCGGCCAGGCGATCGACGGGCTGATGTTGTCGCACAGGTCGAGCAGCAGGGCGATGTCCTCGGGACGTCCGTGGCCGTCGAGCATGCGGCGCATGATCTTCTCGAGCCAGCTCGTGCCCTCTCGACACGGCGTGCACTTGCCGCACGACTCGCGAGCGAAGAAGCGCACGACCCGCCACGCAGCCTTGACCGCGTCGGTGGTGTCGTCCATCACGACGACGGCGCCGGAACCCAGCATCGAGCCGGCCTGGTCGACGGCTGCCTTCTCGAGCGG
>JAPKDO010000467.1 GCA_028822535.1 Acidimicrobiales bacterium | reverse complement strand
CAACGAGTCGTTGGCGACCCACGCCAGGAAGGCCGAGTCGGCGCCGCCGGAGAAGGCGACGACGACGCGGTCGAGTTCCGTCAGTCGGTCGCGCAGCCGGGCGAGGTCTCCCATCACCCCATCCTTGCGCACGTCGAGGCGCCGAACCGATGCCGGACCGATGCCGGACCGTCTCGAACCGTGGACGATTCGCACACCTACGCAACGCACTCGGCGACGCGATCTATGCTGCCGCACGTGCCGAGGTTCCTGCGACGACCACGCCCGCGCTCCCTCGCCACCGCCGTGCTCCTGGTGACCGTGCAGGTCCTGGTGCTCTGCCTCACGGTGTCGTCCGCCTCGGCCCAGGAGGACGACCCAGACGACAACCCACAGGCCGAGGCGACCACCGGCATCGCCGGGTCGTTCTCGGCCGGTGATGAACCGGTCCCCAACGTCAGTGTGATCGTGACCGACGAAGATGGTTCACAGGTCGCCGAGACGGTCTCCGATGCCGACGGCAACTGGCTGATCGAGATCGCCGAGCCCGGCCGGTACGACGTGACGGTCGACACCGAGACGCTCCCGGAGGGCATCGCACTCCGCAACCCCGACCGGACGACCCTGTCGCCGAGCGTCCGCGAGGGTCGCGTCACGCAATCGTTGTTCCAACTCGCCGGCGACACCGACGAAGCGATCACCGGTCCCACGACACTCGACCGCATCGCACAGGCCTCGGTCAACGGCGTGAAGTTCGGGCTGATCATCGCGATGACCGCGATCGGCCTCTCCTTGATCTTCGGGACGACCGGGCTCGTGAACTTCGCCCATGCCGAGATGGTGACCTTCGGCGCCATCGTGGCATGGTTCCTCAACGTCGAGGGACCACAACTCCAACTGCTGGGCGCCGCGGCCATCGCCATCGTGCTCGGCGGCGTCCTCGGCGGACTGCTGGAACGAGGGATGTTCCAGCCACTGCGTGAACGCGGGACGGGCCAGTTCCAGCGTCTCGTGATCACGATCGGCCTCGGCATCGTCCTGCGCCAGATCCTGCTCATCTGGTTCGGCCCGAACTCCAAGCCGTACTCCGACTACCGGATCCAGGAGACCATCGACATCGGCCCGGTCTCGGTGACACCGCGCGACCTCGGGATCATCGTCTTGTCCCTGCTCACGCTGGTCCTCGTGGCACTGCTGTTGCAGAAGACCCGGATCGGCAAGGCGATGCGAGCGGTGTCCGACAACGTCGACCTCGCCGAGTCGTCAGGGATCGACGTGAAACGGATCATCCTCTTCGTCTGGGTGCTCGGCGGCGCGCTCGCAGCCTTCGGAGGCGTCCTGCAGGCCGCGACCACCTCGGTGAACTACCTGATGGGATTCCAGTTGTTGCTGCTGATGTTCGCCGGCATGATCCTCGGCGGTCTCGGCACCGCCTACGGAGCCATGATCGGCAGCCTCGTCGTCGGCCTCACCACCGAGGTGTCGACGGTGTGGCTGTCGGCCGAACTCAAGTACGTGTGGGCGCTTGCGGTCCTCATCATCGTGCTCCTCTTCAAGCCCGAGGGCATCCTCGGCGTCAAGCAGCGGGTCGGGTGAGCTGACGTGGACATCGTTGCGATCTTCCAGAACGGCATCCGCGCCGGTGTCGGCCCCATCGCCGCTGCCTATGCCCTCGCCGCCATCGGCCTCAACATCCACTACGGCTACACCGGACTGCGCAACTTCGGGCAGGTCGGGTTCATGCTCGTCGGCGCCTACGGCGTGGGGATCTCCGTGGCCACCTACGGATGGTCCATGTGGGTGGGCATCGCCGTCGGGGTGTTCGCCAGCGTCGGCCTGGCGCTGGTCATGGGGCTGCCGACGCTGCGACTCCGCACCGACTATTTCGCCATCGCGACGATCGCCGTCGCCGAGATCCTGCGCCTCGTCGCCCGTTCCACCAGCGCGACCGACGTCACCGGTGGTCCGTTCGGGCTGCAGAGCATCGCGGTGGACTTCGCCGACCTCAACCCGATCGAGCCCGGCCGGTATGGGGTCGGGCGACTCACCTTCTCCGACGGGCAACTCTGGGCGATGCTCGTCACCTGGACGCTCGTCGCGCTCGCGACCCTGATGCTGATGCGGCTCATGA
>JAPKDO010000466.1 GCA_028822535.1 Acidimicrobiales bacterium | reverse complement strand
GCCTTCGGGTGCTCGACGGCTGCTGCAGCACGCCCACGGCTATCGCCACACGATCTGTGCCGGCGTCGAGACCGTCACCGATGACGAGTTCACCGGGGCGCTCCCCGGCTCACTGTTGCGAGGCCCGACTTCCTGAACGGGCACATCGATGGGCGATACCGTGTCGGCCGTGGGTCATCCGTCCTCGCCGCGTCTGCTCGTCCTCCATGCCCTCCGACTCAAGGGCATCGCGGAGACGGAGGTCGTGGTCGCGCAGACCGGCCTCGACGAGGCGATGGTCACCGCCGAACTGGCGGCGCTGGCCGAGGCGGACCTCATCCGTGAGCGTCGGGGGCGGATCAGCGGTCATGCGCTCACGCCGGAGGGCAAGGAGCTCGGTGGCCGGCTTCTGTCCGAAGAGCTCGACGCGTGCGGTTGTCGGGAGCGAGTCGAGGCGGCGTACCGGGACTTCCTCGGTTTCAACAACCAACTGCTCGGTGTGTGCACGGCATGGCAGCTGCGCGACATCGACGGTGAGTCCCACATCAACGATCACAGCGATCCGGACTACGACCGGACGGTGCACCGACGACTCGAGGAGTTGCACGGCCGGGTGATGCCGGTGCTCGATGTCCTCGCCGAGGTCCTCGACCGGTTCGACGGCCACCGGGTGCGATTGCAAACCGCGTTGGATCGCGTGCTCGCCGGGGAGCACGATTGGTTCACGAAGCCGATGTTCCCCAGCTACCACTCCGTCTGGTTCGAGCTGCACGAGGACCTCCTCGCAACGCTCGGCACCGAACGCTCCGCCGAAGGACTGCTCTGATGGCCACGCTCCCCGCCGCACGATTCGGGCGGGTCCTCACCGCCATGATCACCCCGTTCGATTCCGACGGGCGCATCGACCTCGACGGCGCACAACAACTGGCGCGCTGGCTCGTCGATCACGGGAGCGACGGGCTCGTGGTGAACGGAACCACCGGCGAATCGCCGACGCTGTCTTCTGCTGAGTCGATCGACCTGTTCCGGGCCGTGCGTCAAGCGGTCGACGCCCCGGTCGTCGCTGGCACCGGTTCGAACGACACGGCGCACGCCATCCGCCAGTCCGAGGCTGCAGCTGGCATCGGCGTCGACGGCCTGCTCGTCGTGGCCCCGTACTACAACAAGCCATCCCAAGCCGGCCTCGATCAGCACTTCCGGATGATCGCCGCAGCGACGGACCTGCCGATCATCCTCTACGACATCCCCGGCCGTACCGGACGCAAGGTCGACACCGACACGATCGTGCGCCTCGCACGAGAGGTCCCGTCGATCGTGGCCGTCAAGGACGCTGCAGGGAGCCCGGGCGAGACGTCGGTGCTCGTCGCCGCCGCCCCCGACGACTTCGCGGTCTACTCAGGCGACGACAACCTGACCCTCCCGCTGCTGGCGGTCGGTGTGCGTGGCACGATCAGCGTCGCGTCGCACTGGGCGGGCGAACACATCCACGCCATGTTCGACGCATTCGACGCCGGCGACGTCGCCGAGGCCCGCCGGATCAATCAACGCCTCCTCACGTCGTATGCCTTCGAATCGACGCTCGACGCGCCGAATCCCGTGCCCACGAAGGCCATGCTCCGATCGCTCGGCCTGCCCGCCGGCGAGTGCCGCCCGCCGATGGGGCCGACCCCGGCCGGCCTCGAGGTCGAAGCCAAGGAACTCTGGGACTCCCTCCAGGACTGAGTGTCGACTTCGCCGACCTCGGGTTGTAAGGCAGGGCCTCGCAACGTCGCGTGGAGCACGCCGCATTCCGGCCGCCTCGTCCTGCGGTCGTAGTGTTGCGTCATGGCCAAGCCCGTGAAGATCACGTTCCTCGGCGGACTCGGGGAGATCGGACGCAACTGCGCCGCCGTCGAGATCGACGGCCGCATCATGCTCATCGACTGTGGGCTGATGTTCCCCGATCTCGACATGCTCGGCGTCGACCTCGTCCTTCCCGATTTCACCTACCTCTACGAGAATGCCGACCGGATCGAGGGGTGCATCGTGACCCACGGGCACGAGGACCACACCGGTGGCCTCGCGTTCCTGCTTCGCGACATCAGCTTCCCGATCTACGGCTCCGAGTTCAGCCTCGGCGTGGCCCGCAACCG
>JAPKDO010000465.1 GCA_028822535.1 Acidimicrobiales bacterium | reverse complement strand
AATTTTCGCAACCCTATAAGCTGCCGAGTTCAACATTGCATGCAAGTACTGTACGGTATCTCTACTGCAGTAAGAATTGGAATACGCCGCATCGCATCGCGCCGCGTCGCTTCGAGTGAGGTCAGCCGAGCTTCCGGGCGATCAAGATGGACGGGCCAGAGAGACGGGCTGGGTGGCGCTTCCCCGCGGTGTTGGCGGCGGGCCTATTCGGGCTGGGGGCCCTAAGCCGTTCGTCGATATTTTCGACGGGTGGTTCTGCGCCGGCCGTGGCGCTGAACGCGGCGGCGTTCGACGACGACACGGTGGGGATGCCCAGTAATGCGAACCAGGCCGACTGGTGGATGTACAAGGTGACGTACCCCACGCTCGCGAACCGGTCGGGCGAGATCCTGACGCTCGTGAACACGAGTCTGGCGCCCGTAGACATGCACTGGCTCGGCTGCACGGGGGTGAAGATGTACGCGGTCCTGGGCGACGGCGTGGGCTTGCACTGGGTGGAGGCGCCGGCCCTGTCGACGGGGGCGGACTACTCGCTGGAGTACATCGTGACGTACTTTGAGTCGTTGACGAATGCGACGATTAACGGCGGAGAATGGAACGCGTTCATGCACAATCGCGTGCAGATGTACACGAAAGGGGAGAACTTCATCCAGATGGTGAAGAACTTCCGGGCCATCGGCGAGCACGGCCTGCCCATGATGCTCCGCAAGTCCGTCGGGTACTCGGGTTACGGCCAGGACGGCACCATCCAGGTGGCGCACGTGACGATAACGATCGGCGGCCGCCTCTACGAGATCGCGGCGGGGATTTATAATAATACCGAGCTCACTCACCTCACGGAGTCGTGGAAGATCTACGGGGACGTCGAGTGCGAGCCGGCCATGCGCCTGAGCTGGAACGACGTCGAGGAACTGGACGAGTACTTCGCCTTCAAAGTCAGCAACTGGGCTCAGCACAGCTCGGCCATGGCGAAGTGGATCGAGGAGCGGGGCTTCGCGCCACCGGTCCTCCTCGACGTCCAGGTCGCGTCGCCCGCGGCCACGGAGACGGTCGCCAACTGGCTCGGCATGTCCGACTTTTTGAACGCGAGTTCCACGACGGTCGTCAAATCCGAGAAATGCGTCGCGGAGCGCGTGTCCATCGCCAACACAAACGATGCCTTCGGCGGGATCCAGTCGACGATCACCTACGTCGAGAACCGCCTCGCCAAGGCGTTCGACGACGACGAGCTTCCCATGTCGGTGGCCAGGTACGCGTCGTACGTCGAGACCGTCCACGAGACGACCAAGGCTGACTCCGGGTACGGCTGGGGCATCGCGTGGGACCATTTCCTGGACCAGCACATCGGATTCGAGTACAAGGGAACCGGCACGTGCTCGCAGGATACCATCGACCTCGTCCAGCAGCTGGACAAGGAGCTCAAGAACTCGGACCTTTTGGTGGCGAACCGACAGGAGGGCCTCTATTTTTCCAACGCGTCGGGCCTTCCGCGGAACGACGACTACGACGACGCGGACGACAACATCGGCCAACAGGTCTCCAACCACTTCTACTGCGGGAAATGGGGCACCATGACCTGGGAGTACAACGTCGCGGGCTGCGAGGACGGGATCATCGTCGAGACGAACGTCTGCACCTGCATCCCCGAGAACTCCGACCGCATATACATGGACCAGAACCCGGCCAAAAAATGCGAATGAAGGCCGCGCGGCCCGCGAACCCGACACCAGTGCCACCACCACCCGAGCGAGTCTTAGCGACTTCGAGCGAGAGGCTCGAGCGCGACTTTCCTCGCACCTTATCCGCAGATTTAATTTAAATTAGCGACCTCTAACACGGCGCGTCCCGAAACCCACCCGGGGCTCACGGGCCCTTGGAGCCTCGGACCGCCGACGACTCCGACTCGCTGCTCCGCCGGTTCCGTTCGCGGCGCGTCGGCGGAGGCCCCTCGGCGCCGATCCGTCGGGTGCATGCTTCCGGTGATGCGGATGCGCCGCGTCCCCGCCGGCGATCGCGGTCGGCGCGGGCGTCGCCGGAGCGGGCGCGGCGGGCGCCTCCGCTCGGTCGGACGCCTCGTCGGGCCGCGAACCGTAGGAACCGCCGCCAAGCCACG
>JAPKDO010000123.1 GCA_028822535.1 Acidimicrobiales bacterium | reverse complement strand
CCCGACGAGGCCCCCGACGAGGCCCCCGACAGGACTGCGACGGGCTCGACCGACACGGTCGTCGTCGCGCCCCCGGGTCGAGGCCAACGCCGGCGACCGGTCACGCCCGTGCCCGTACTCGCCGTCGACCGCGTGACGGTGCGCTTCGGCGGACTCACGGCATTGTCCGAAGTGTCGCTGCACGTCGACGCCGACGAGATCGTCGGCCTCATCGGGACGAACGGCGCCGGCAAGTCGACCCTCATGGACGTCGTGTCCGGGTTCACCGACGCCGAACGTGGAACCGTGCTCCTGTCGGGCCGCGACGTCACCGCCATGGCACCGCATGCCCGGGCCCGCCTCGGGATGGGCCGGGTGTTCCAGGACGCCCGTCTCTTCCCCGGGTTGACCGTGCGCGAAGCGCTGCAGACCGCGCTCGAGTCGGACGATCCGAGCGACCTGATCCCGGTGCTCGCCGGGTTCTCCCCGGCGCGTGCGGCCGAGGAGCGCAAGGCGGCCAGCGCCGGCGCGTACCTGTCGCTGTTCGGCCTGGGACGCTACGCCGACATCCACATCGCCGATCTGTCGACCGGCACACGGCGCATCGTCGAGATGGCGTGCCTGTCGGCCCAAGGGGCCGAGTTGTTGCTGCTCGACGAACCGACCGCCGGTGTCGCACAGCGCGAGTCGGAGGCCATGGCGCCGATGATCCGCCGAGTCCAACAGGAACTGGGAGCCTCCGTGTTGATCATCGAACACGACATGCCGATGATCATGGGCCTGAGCGATCGCGTGTACTGCCTCGCCGCCGGCACCGAGATCGCGGCCGGCCGCCCCGACGAGGTCCGTCACGATCCGGCCGTCGTCGCCGCCTACCTCGGTACCGACGATCGTGCGATCGAACGGTCTGACCGGGCCGAGCGAGCCGACGACACGGCGGTGATCTCGTGAACGCCCCGACGGTCCGAACGCTCGTCCCGTCGGGGATGCATCGCGTCGCCACGCGCCTCGGCATCCGCGACGGCGAGGCCTACACCGTGGTCACCGGCCTCGTGTTGGCCTTGCTTCTCGCAGTCCTCGGACTGCCGGGTGTCTTCCGCGGGTTCGACGCGACCGGGTTCGGGCCAGTCGCTGCCGCCCAGCCCGCGGGGGTCGATGCCACTCCGGATGCCGGGGAGGGCCAGGTCGCACCCGCCCCGACCGTCACCGCTCCGTCCGTGCCGCCGCTCGCCGGACTGCCGGCGCCGTCACCGTCTCCCTTGCAGGGGTCCGGTGGCGGCGACGCGGACCCCGTGGCGCCCCCGGCTGATTCGGCGCCGCCACCGAGCATCGCGCCCGCCCGTCCGGCCGGCGACTTCCTGCCCTTCACCGAACTCGCCGCAGCGTCGGCGCCGGACGGCATCGCCGTCGGTCCCGACGGAACCGTCTACGTGACCACCGACGACGTCGGTGCCGAGGCCTCGACGCTCCACGCGTTCGACGCCGACGGAACACCGAGCGGTTCGTGGGATGCTCCCGACCAACCCGTGGCGCGTACCCGTGGCCTGACGGGCGTGGCCGTCGGACCCGGCGACACCGTGTTCGTCGTCGACGCAGCGACCTCCCGAATCCTCCGACTGGACCGGTCCGCCGACGCGCTCGTGATGGCCGCGACCGTGCCCGACGTACCGGCGTGCGGTCTGTTGAACCTCGCTTCGCCGTGCGAACCCGGACTGCTCAGCAACCCGCCTTCGCTCGAAGCCATCGCGGTCAGCACTGACGGGGCATTCGCCGTTGCCGATCGCGGCCAAGGCATCGTGTGGTCGGTCGAGGGCGACTCCGTGCGCTTGCTCGCGTCGTTCGTCGACCGACTCGCCGGAGAAGGACCGGTCGGACTGTCGTTCCTCTACGACGGCGGTCTCGTGGTCGTCAACAGTGGGCGTCTCGCGACGCTTCCCATCGGGCTGCCAGCCGTGTTCCGCATCCGCCCGGACGAGGATGCTCCCGAGCACGTCATCGACCTCGGCATCGGGGAGATCCCCGGCGACGTCGTCGCCGGCGACAGCGGGCGTGTCTACGTCACGATCCCGACGCTCGGTCTCGTCGCGGACATCGGCCTCGACCACCTGGACCGCATCGACATCGACGTGACCACGACCGACCCCACGTTCCGAACGCCAACCGGTGCGGCGCTGCGCGACGGCGCGCTGCTGCTCAGCGATCACCTGAGCCGGGTCGTCGACCTGGCCGTGCTCGACCGACCCGTCACCTGAGGACTCTCGAGGATCACATGACCACCCCGACACCGCAACCCTCGCCCACGCAAGAACCGGCGTCGGCCAGCATCGACATCCCCGTCACCACCCGGTCGCGGACCTACGTGCAGCTCGTCGGAGCGGTGTCGGTGATGCTCGCCCTGGGCCTCGCGCTTCCCGCCCTGGTGGGCGAGCGCCCACCCGAGCAGGAGCTGTCGGCCGACGCCGACCTCGATCTCGACGCGTTCGGTGGGGGCGATGCTCCGGCAACCGACGGCGCCCCGGTCACGACGTCGACGTCCGTGGCGGCGACCGAGGAAACCGCCCCCGTCGCCGGTGACGGCGTGGCGGATGATGGAGGGTCGGCCGTCGTTCCCGACGGCGGACAGCCGGCGCCGACCGACGACGGATCGACCACCACGACCGTCGCCAACACTGCGAGCGACATCGGCGTCACGGCCGACACGATCAAGATCGGTCTGCTGGTGCCGACCTCGAGCGAGATCGGCAGCACCACCGATCAACGCGATGTCCAGGTAGCGGAGTTCATGGCGGCGATCAACACCCTCAACGAGAACGGGGGCATCCACGGTCGAACCATCGAGGTCGTCGATGCCACGTACGACGTGCTCGACCAGGACTCCGGGACCCGGGCGTCGTGCCTGAAGCTCGCCGACGACGAGAAGGTCTTCGCGGCGTTCAACACCACCGGTTACGGCCCGCCCGGTGCCCTTTGCCTCACGCGGGAGAAGGGCGTGCCATTCCTCCAGGGATCCGGCCACCCCGAAGAGATCTACGGACAGGCCAATGGGCTCTACTCGTCGACCTTCGACAACCAGACCCGCAACTTCCGCAACATGGTCCAGATCCTCCACGACCTCGGAGCGATCAAGGGCAAGAAGGTCGGGGTGCTCGGCACCGAGTGGATCGGGCTACGCCGCGAACAGGAAGAAGGCATCGTCGACACGCTGAAGGCGTTGGGCTATGACCCGTTCGTGTACTGGCTCTCGGGAGACCCGGTCTCGTCGCAGACGCAGATCCCGATCGCTGTCCAGCAGATGCGGTCCAAGAAGGTCGATGCCGTCCTGCTCGGTGCCGATTTCCTCTCCGGCCAGAGCTTCGCCCAGACCGCAGCGACGCAGGGATACACGCCGTTCTACGGTGCGGCCGATCCGTGGTCGTACTCGACCGACTTCGTCACGGCCAACATGCCGGCGAGCTTCGACGGCTCGATCACCACCACGGCGTGGCGCTCCTATGACCACCGGGCCGGCCAGCCGGAGCCGGCGCTCGACGCAACGTGCGCGCAGGACTTCGAAGACGACACCGGCATCCAACTCAACCGCGAGAACGACCCGGACGCGCTCTACACGGGCACGCTCCTCGCGTGTGGCGTCGTCCAACGCTTCGAGATGGCTGCGAACGCCGCAGGCCCGCACCTCACCCGTGCCTCGCTCATGCAGGCCATGGGGAACCTCGGCACCTTCGACATGCCCTTCGCCGGCGGGCCCGGCACGTACACCGCCGACAAGCTCGACGGCGCCGACTTCTACCGGCCCCAGGTCTGGAAGAAGGGTTGCAAGTGCTGGCATCCCATCGTCCCCGACTTCACGCGAGGAAAGCACTGATGCCCACCACCGAGACCACGCCCTCGGGCTCCGGCGGGCCGCCGACGATCACCGGCTTCCGGGTACACGACGTCCGGTTCCCGACGTCCGAGCTGCTCGACGGTTCCGACGCCATGAACCCCGACCCCGACTACTCGGCGGCCTACGTCGAGCTCCGGACCGACGACCCGTCGCTCTCCGGGTTCGGCATGACCTTCACGATCGGCCGGGGCAACGACATCTGCTGCGCCGCGATCTCGTCGTTGGCCGAGATGGTCGTGGGCCTCTCGCTCGACGACCTGCGTGCCGACCTCGGTGCCGTCGCCACCCGCCTCACCTCCGACAGCCAGTACCGCTGGCTGGGTCCGGAGAAGGGCGTCGTGCATCTCGCGACCGCGGCCGTCGTCAACGCGCAGTGGGATCTGTTGGCGCGCCGCGCCGGCACACCGTTGTGGGCGTTCCTCTCCGACCTGTCTCCCGAGGAGATCGTGTCGGCGGTCGACTTCCGCCACCTCACCGACGCGCTGACCCCCGACGCGGCGTTGGAGTTGTTGGAGGGCGCGGAGTCCGGCCGGGCCGAACGCCGCAGCGATCTCGAGGCCAACGGCTACCCCGCCTACATCACCTCCGCCGGCTGGCTCGGCTACCCGGACGACAAGATCCGGGCGCAGTGCCAGGCGGGCATCGCCGCCGGCTGGGACTCGTTCAAGATGAAGGTCGGTCGCGACCGCGACGACGACGTCCGTCGCGCCGCCATCGTCCGTTCCGAGATCGGCCCCGACCGTCGCCTCATGGTCGATGCCAACCAGGTGAGGGACGTCGACGACGCCATCGCCCACGTGCAGGCGC
This sequence comes from Acidimicrobiales bacterium, assembly GCA_028822535.1. GTDB lineage: Bacteria > Actinomycetota > Acidimicrobiia > Acidimicrobiales > Salinilacustritrichaceae > Salinilacustrithrix. The sequence continues at coordinate 6,686 of JAPKDO010000123.1, read as the reverse complement.
TCGCCGAGATCGACCCGTGGTGGATCGAGGAGCCGACCAGCCCCGACGACGTGTTGGCCCACGCCCGCATCCGTTCGGAGGTCGCGCCGATCCGGGTCGTCACCGGCGAGCACGCCCACAACCGGGTGATGTTCAAGCAGTTGATGCAGGCCGGCGCCATCGACGCCGCCCAGATCGACGGCTGTCGACTCGGCGGCGTCAACGAGGTCATCGCCGTGCTGTTGTTGGCGGCCACCTTCGACATCCCCGTGTGCCCGCACGCCGGCGGCATCGGCCTGTGCGAGCACGTCCAGCACTTCTCGATGTTCGACTACGTCGCGGTCAGCGGATCACTCGAGGAGCGCATGATCGAGTACGCCGACCACCTCCACGAGCACATGGTGCAGCGCCTCGACGTCCACGACGGCCGCTACTGGGCGCCGAAGGGTTCGGGCCTCGGCGTCGAACTCGAGCCCGAGTCGCTGGCGACCTACTCGTACCCCGACGGTTTCTACTGGACCGCTCGTGCGGAGACCGACCGTGCGGAGGTCAGCGCATGACGTTGCGCGTCGCCCTCGTCGGCGGGCCGATGTACGACGACCTGTACCGACGCTTCACCGAGTCGTCGGACCACGATGTCGAGGTCGTCGTCCACGCCGATCACCCGACGCTCAACCGCGAGGTCGCCGAACGCCTCACGGCCGGCGAGCGCCTCGACGTGATCTCGACCCACGGCAAGTACGCACCGTCGCAGGCGAGGTGGCTGCGTCCACTCGATGAACTCGTTGACGACGAGGTGCTGGCGCCACTCGCTCCGCGCTCGGTCGACCTGTGTCGGTTCCGCGGCGACCTGCTCTGCCTCCCGCGCAACATCGACGTGCGCGTGCTGTGGTGGCGGACCGATCTGCTCGAGCGTCCGCCGGCGTCGTGGGACGACGTGCTCGCCGCTCCCGGGGCGTTCGGGTTCACCGGTCGCGAGTCGGGACTGTTCGGTCTCTTCTACGAGTTGATGGTCGCGTCTGGCGCCACCCCGTTCGACGCGGACGGTCGTCCCACGCTGACCGGCGCCCCCGCCGTCGCCGCGGTCGAGTGTCTGCGGACGATGGCGTCGCAGGGTCCCGACGACCTGCCGGACTGGCACTACGACGAGGTGGACGACGCGCTCCTCGACGGTCGCATCGCCATGGCCGCCGCCTGGCCCGGCGGGTACGAACGCATCCGCACCTCCGACCGCTACGAGACGCTTCGTCCCGCGGCCTACCCGGGCGACAAGTCGTACAGCGGCTGCCACGGCTGGGCGATCCCCCGCACGTGCGGCGACGTCGACGCCGCGGTCGCGCTGTTGACCGATCTCGCCGGCCAGGAGGCGCAGTCGATCGACGCCGCCGCGGGGACCATCCCCGCGCACCGGGCCGCGCTCGACGCCTACGTGCCCGTCGACGACGTCGATGCCGAACGTCTCGCCGTCACCCGCTCCACCATCGAGGTCGCCATGCTCACCTACCCGCCACTCGAGTGCTTCCTCGAGATCGAGGACGCCGCCTGGGGTGCGATCCACGACGCCCTCGTCGGCACGATCGACGCGCCGACCGCGGTCGACCGCATGCAGGCGGCAGCCGTCGCGGCGTTGGAGGCAGCGTCGTGAGCGCCGCGTCCAGCCGTCTCGGCGGAAAGGTCTGCGTCGTCACCGGCGGCGCGTCCGGCATCGGCGAAGCCGTGGTCGAACGCTTCCGCGCCGAGGGCGCGACCGTCGCCGTCATCGACCTCGCCGAGGCTGCCGACCACCGTTGCGACGTCACCGACCCCGACGCCGTCGCCGCGACCTTCGACGCCATCGCGTCCGAACACGGACGCATCGACGTGTTGGTCACCAGCGCCGGCATCGCCAACGTCGGCACGCTCGAGTCGACGTCGCCCGACGACTTCGACAAGGTCTTCGCGGTCAACGTGCGCGGCGTCTACCTCACGATGCAGGCCGCCGTCGCGCACATGCCCGAGGGCTCCGCGATCTGCAACCTGGCGTCGATCGCCTCGGTCATCGGCATCCCCGACCGCTTCGCCTACAGCATGAGCAAGGGTGCCGTGCTGACGATGACCCTGTCGGCCGCCACCGACCTCGTCGACCGCGGCATCCGGGTCAACTGCATCTCGCCGGCGCGGGTGCACACGCCCTTCGTCGACCGCTTCATCGCCGACAACTATCCCGGGAGGGAATCCGAGATGTTCGACAACCTCGCGGCCACGCAGCCGATCGGCCGCATGGGCGAACCGGCCGAGATCGCCGGCCTCGCCGTCTGGCTGTGCTCGGACGAGGCATCGTTCGCCACCGGCAGCAACCATCTGATCGACGGCGGTTTCACGGGGGTGCGGAAGTGAAGCTCATCCGAGTCGGCGATGCCGGCAACGAGACCCCCGGCGTGCTGTTGGACGACGGACGCCGCGTCAGCACCGCCGCAGTCCTCGACGCGATCGGCCAGCGCGACTACGACGAGGCGTTCTTCGGCGGCGATGCGATCGACGCGGTCGCGTCGTGGTTCGCCGACGGCGCGTCCGGCGAGGAACTCCCCGCGGACGCACGCCTCGGTTCGCCCGTGGCCCGTCCCTCGAAGTTGATCTGTGTCGGCCTCAACTTCCGCGACCACGCGGCCGAGACGGGCCAGGCCGAGCCCGAGGAGCCGATCCTGTTCGGCAAGGCGACGACCGCGTTGTGCGGCCCCGACGACGACCTCGTCATCCCGCGGGGGAGCACGGCCACCGACTGGGAGGTCGAGCTCGCCGTGGTGATCGGCCATGCCGCCCGCCACGTGTCCATGGACGACGCGCTCGGTCACGTCGCCGGCTATGCCCTCCACAACGACTACTCCGAACGTCATCACCAGATGGAGCGCGGCGGACAGTGGATCAAGGGCAAGAGCCACGACACCTTCGCCCCGCTCGGCCCGTTCCTCGCGACGCCCGACGAGGTCGGGGGCGATGCCGGCGACCTCGCGATGTGGTTGACCGTCAACGGTGAGACCCGCCAGCAGAGCTCGACCAACCAGCTGATCTTCGGGATCGCCGAGTTGGTGTCCCACATCAGTGACTTCATGACGCTGCTTCCCGGCGACGTCATCTCGACCGGCACGCCCGGCGGCGTCGGCCTCTCGTTCGATCCGCCGATCTACCTGAAGCCCGGCGACGTCGTCGAGCTCGGCATCGACGGCCTCGGCACCTCGCGCCAGAACGTTGTCGCCGCCTCGTGACCGGTGACTCGGTGGCCGCGCCGGGTCCGGGTCGTCTGGGACTGGGTGGCGCCGCACTCGGGAACCTCTACGACGCGGTCCCCGAGTCCGCCGCCGAGGAGACAGTCGACGCGGCATGGGAGCGCGGCATCCGGCTCTTCGACACCGCGCCGCTCTATGGCCACGGCCTGAGCGAGTCGCGCCTCGGTCGAGCGCTCACAGCGTTTCCTCGAGACGAGACGATCATCTCCACCAAGGTCGGACGCATCCTCGTGCCCGACACGGATGGAGCAGTCGACGACACGATCTTCGCGGACGTCCCACCCGTCCGGCCCGAGTTCGACTTCAGCGCCGCCGGCGTCGAGGCCTCGCTGACGGCGAGCATGGAACGTCTGCGGACCGACCGGTTCGACGTCGTCCACGTCCACGACCCCGACGATCATCTCGACATCGCCGTCTCCGAGACCTACCCGGCGCTGGCGCGCTGGCGAGACGACGGTGTCGTCGGCGCCATCGGCCTCGGCACCAACCTCGCCTCGGTCGCCGATTACGTACTCGACGCCGTCGCCGCCGGAACCGTGTCGCTCGACTGGTTGCTGCTCGCGGGGCGCTACACGCTCCTCGACCGTTCCGGGGCCGACGTGCTCGACCGCTGCGCCGACCTCGGCGTGCAGGTCATCGCCGCCGGCGTCTTCAACAGCGGGTTGCTCGCCGACCCCTCCGACGACGCCCACTTCCACTACGCACCGGCACCGGCTGACATCGTGGCCGAGGCGCGACGGCTCGCCGACGTGTGCACACGCCATGAGGTCCCGCTGGCTGCGGCGGCATTGCAGTTCGCCGCCCGACATCCGGCGGTGACCACTGTGCTCCCCGGTGCGCGTTCGGCGACGGAGATCGACGAGGACGTCGATCTCTTCGAACGTGACCTCCCCGAGGAGCTCTGGACCGATCTCGGGATCTGACTGGAAGGCCGGGGTCAGGACTCGTCGGCGAAGAGGATCTGCCCCATCGGCTGCGTCGTGTCGTCGGTCTTGATCGCCAGCAGGATGCCGGCCGCGAGCGACGACAACAGACCGACGACGACCACCGACGCTTCGTTGGCGAGCGCGCCGACGAGTACGACGGCGATGGATGCGGCGAGGGCGAAGACGATCGAACGGCCCGACACGGTGGGTTCTCCTGGGGTGCGTGGTGTGCTGATGACGACAGCTACTTACCCAGCGATCGTCCGGTGAGAACCAGATCGGCAGATCCGCGCGACGATGGCCCCATGGCTGGTCCTGACAGCGGCCCGGACATCGGTATGGAGGAAGGCGGCGACCCGGCGTGCTGGGCGCACCGTTTCGATGACGGACCCGAGTTGCCCGCGCTCGTCGTCGAACGCGCCGAGTCCCAGGGCTCGGCGGGGAAGCGCTGGCTCGACGACCTGCCCGGCGTGGTCGATGCCATGGTGCAGCGGTGGGGGCTCACGCTCGGAGCGATGCACGAGGGCGGAACGGCGGGCTACGTCGTGGACGCCGTCGGCCCCGATGGTCGGCTGGCGGTGCTCAAGATCCCGATGGCGCTCGACGAGGACGACCACACCGCCGTCACCCACAGCGTTGTCGCGCACGAGTTGGCCGCTGGTCGTGGCTGCGCCGAACTGTTCGCTCACGACCCCGCCGCTCCGGCGCTGCTGTTGGAACGCCTCGGCCCGAATCTCGACACGCTCGGCCTCCCTGTCGATGACGTGCTCGAAACCGTCGCCACCACCCTCCGGACCTTCTGGCGCCCCGTGCCCGACGACGTCGATCTCCCGACGGGCGCCACGAAAGCCGCGTGGCTCGCCCGCCTCATCTGGGCGACGTGGGACGAACTCGACCGGCCGTGCGACCGCGCCATCGTCGACCGCGCGGTCGCGCTCTGCGCAGCCCGCGCTCGCGCCTTCGATCCGTCCACCGCCGTGCTGGTCCACGGCGACGCCCACGGATGGAACCTGTTGTCCGCCGACCGGCCCGACGGTTCCGGCGGTTCCGCCGGGTACAAGTTCGTCGACCCGGAGGGCCTCCGGTCCGAACCGGCCCACGACCTGAGCGTGCTCCTGCGCGAGTACAACGAGCCGTTGCTCGCCGGCGACACGCCCACCCTCGTCCGCGCTCGCGCCGAACGCGTGGCGTCGTGGTGCGACGTCGACCCCGACGCCGTCTGCGAGTGGGGCGCCATCGAGCGGGTCTCGACCGGCCTCGCCGCACTACGACACCTCGGCGGCGCCGACGGCGAAGGCCACGCCATGCTCGAAGTCGCCCGCCGCTGCCTCTGATCCGACCCTGCCCCGGCCCGAGAGTTCAGAGTGACGTCGTGCGCGCCCCGGCATCGGCGACGAGCGTCGGACCGTCGTCGGTGAGCTCGGTGCGGAACTCGACACCGATGGCGAGCGAGAACGGCGCGGTCGTCGTGTCGGCCATCAGCGCCGGCAAGCCGTCGTCGCCGGGCTGGAAGAGCTGAGCCGTCCGCGTCGCAGGATCGATCACCAGGACCTCGGCGATGCCGTGTGCGATGTACCACGGCAACTTGGCATCGGTCTCGTCGTGCGGTGATCGGATCTCGACCGCCAGGTGGGCGGGCCCGTCCACCCCTCGTTCGGATCGAGACGTCTCTGGGAACACGACGATGTCGGGCACTCGCCAGTCCTTCGCCGCAGCCCACACCCCCGTCTCGTACCGGACCAGCAGCCCGTTCGTCTCGCAGACATCGAGCAGCAGGGCAAAGAGCCGCCCACCGATCGCCTGATGGTCTTCCGTCGGTGGCGGCACCATGTGGATCTCCCCGTTCCAGCACTCGTCGAACACGTCGATGCCCAGACGGGCGCGCTCGTCGAGGACGGACTGGGGAACGTCCAACCAGACTGCTCTCACACCGGTCATCGTAGGCATTCGTCCATCCTCTCCATCGGGGGTGACAAGAATCGTAGATTCGTCGGATGCGACGTGCCGAGAAGGCGGAGCGGATCGGCGAGATCCTCGAGGACCTGTATCCCGACCCGCCGGTGCCCCTCGACCACACCGATCCGTACACGCTGTTGGTCGCCGTCGCGCTCTCGGCGCAGACGACCGACAAGAAGGTGAACCAGGTGACCCCCTCGCTGTTCGCTGCTGCGTCGACACCCGAAGAGATGGCGACGCTCTCGCCCGAACAGATCCTCGGCCACATCCGCGAGCTGGGGCTGGCACCGACGAAGGCGAGGAACCTGTCGACGATGGCGCACCAGATCATGGACGCCGGCGGCGAGCTGATCCCGACCTTCGAGTTCCTCGAGTCGCTCGCCGGCGTCGGTCACAAGACCGCGAGTGTCGTCATGGCCCAGGCCTACGACGTCCCGGCGTTCCCGGTCGACACCCACATCCATCGCCTCGCCGCCCGTTGGGGACTCTCGAACGACACCACCGTCGAGCGCACCGAGCGCGATCTCAAGGCCGTGTTCCCGAGGGAGACGTGGAACGACCG